>SKIX01000178.1 GCA_007116195.1 Marinospirillum sp.
AGCAGCTAAAGCCACACCAAAGCCATAGGTTAAGGTGACTAACAGGGGAACATTGACGCCAAAAGCTTGCATCAAAGCAGGGTTTTCAGTACCCGCGCGCAAGTAGCCGCCCAGCTTGGTTTTTTCGATCATAAACCAGACTGCAAAACACACCACCAGAGCTGCTACAACAACCCAGGCACGGTAGTAAGGCAGGAACATAAAACCAAGGTTAACGCCACCACGGAACATTTCTGGAACGGGGTAACGGTTACCGGAAACACCAAACCAGTTGGTGAAGACGCCCTGAATAATCAGCGCCAAACCAAAAGTTAAAAGCAGACCATATATATGATCGATATGTGCAATTCGACGCAACAAGTAGCGTTCAATTAACATACCTGTAGCGCCAACAATAAGTGGTGCTAAAAAGAGGGCAACCCAATAATTAATACCCAATAAATTGAGTAATAACCAGGCGGCAAAAGCACCCATCATATACTGGGCACCATGGGTAAAGTTAATAATTTTGAGCAGGCCGAAAATGACCGCCAGCCCAAGGCTTAAAAGCGCGTAAAAAGCACCGTTGATTAGCCCTAGCAGCAACTGCCCGAAAAAAGCGGCCGCGGGTACTCCAAAGATCATGGTCATCTGCGTACCATCCTCTGAAACTTTTTGTTGAGAAGCGGGGCCAGGCTAGACCCCGCTGACGTACAAGCCTAAATGTGCTCTAGGATTAGTTATTGACTAGGCGACACTGGCTTTGTGAAAGTGGACGGAAGGCTTCATCACCAGGAATAGTACGGACGATTTTATACAGATCCCACTCTCCAGTTGATTCAGCTGGTGTTTTAACCTGAGCAAGATACATGTCATGCACCATGCGGCCGTCTTCACGGACATAGCCGCCTTTAGCGAACATATCATTGATCTCGTTATCAGCCATCCACTGACGCACGACAGAGGCTTTATCACTGCCAGTCTCCTTCACGCCCTGCAGATAGTGCATGGTGCTGGAGTAGATGCCTGCCTGAACCATGGAAGGACGCGCACCGGTACGATCATAGAAGCGATCAGACCAAGCACGTGCATCTTCATCCATATCCCAGTACCAACCTGTGGTTAGCTGAATACCTTGAGCCGTTTCGGTGCCTAATGCATGAACATCGTTTAAGAACAGCAACAAGGCTGCAATGGTTTGACCTGACTGAGCTAAGCCAAACTCACCTGCTGTCTGGATCGAGTTGACGGTATCACCACCCGCATTAGCTAAGCCCACCACCTGCGCACCGGAAGACTGGGCCTGGAGTACATAAGATGAAAAGTCATTGGTACCCAGAGGGTGACGAACACGGTTAACCACGGTGCCGCCATTAGCTTCTACGACATTGCGTACATCGTTCTCCAAAGCATGGCCAAAGGCATAGTCCGCTGTCAGCATAAACCAGCTGGTTCCACCCTCTGCAACCACGGCTGCAGCAGTACCATTCGCCAGGGGATAGGTATCATAAGCCCAGTGAATATGGTTAGAGGTACAGTGTTCATTGGTAATACTGGATGCAGCCGAACCATTCACTAAACCGAGGGTATTAGAGCCATCCAGAACCCGTGTTGCAGCTATGGTTACTGAAGAGGCAACCAAGCCTTGAACCATATCAACGCGATCGCGCTCAACCCATTGACGCACCGTACTGGAAGCCACGTCAGCACTATTACGGTCATCAGCACTTAGAATACGAATAGGCGCACCGTTGATCGAGCCACCAAAGTCTTCTACGGCCATACGTAAAGCAGCCAAGCCATTGGGGCCCGCCAGGTCACGGTAAAGGCCTGACATATCGGCCAAATAACCGATACGAATTTCGTTATCAGAAATTTCAGCATGAGCAGCGCTCATACCCATAGCAGTTGCAACAGCGGCAGTTAGGGCGGTTTTCATCATTTTCATTGTTTTTCTCCGATGCCTTGCAGGCTTTTGTTTTTGTTTTGCTCGTATTTTATTCATCCTGAAAAGCCTTATGGCTTTTATAATTCCTTATTCTTTTACCTAATGTTTAAACAAGTAGTTAAACACCCAGGTAGGTATTCAATATCTCCTGCTTGCTTTCCAGTTCATCCTTTTTAATTTCTTCAACAATTTGACCATGCTCCATTAAATAATGGCGGTCAGCTATCGGTGCAGCAAAACGGAAGTTTTGTTCAACCAGCAGAATGGTCAAGCCTTTATTTTTTAGCTTATTCAAAACTTCAGCCAGCTTTTGTACGATAACAGGCGCTAAGCCCTCGGTAATTTCATCCAGCAACAACATATTGGCACCAGTGCGCAGAATACGCGCCATCGCCAGCATTTGCTGCTCACCACCGGAAAGCTGAGTACCACGGCTTTTACGACGCTCATAAAGGTTAGGGAACATGTCGTAAATTTCATCGACGGTCATACCACCACTGCGCACCGTGGGCGGCAACAACAGGTTCTCCTCAACATTCAAACTGGCAAAAATACCCCGCTCCTCAGGACAAAAGCCAACGCCTAAACGCGCTATATGATGAGGTGCCGTATTGATGGTTTCATTACCATTGATCATGATCGAACCCGTGCGCCGTCCAACCATGTTCATAATCGATTTAAGCGTTGTGCTACGACCTGCACCGTTTCGACCTAACAGAGTAACCAGCTCACCGCGATCAACATGCAAATCGATACCATGCAAAATATGGGATTCACCATAGTAGGCATGAAGATCGGTTATTCTTAGCTGCTCATATGCCTTACTCATTAGTGGGCCCCCTTCACTTCTGCATCTTCACTGCCCATATAGGCTTCACGGACTTTAGGGTTTTGAGAAACCTTGGCGTAGTCACCTTCAGCCAAAACTGCACCGCGGGCCAAAACAGTAATCTGATCACAAAGCTTGCTCACCACCCCCAGGTTGTGTTCAACCATCAAGATAGTTCGCCCCTCGGCGGCTTTACGAATCAACTCAACAACCCGGTCAACATCCTCATGCCCCATACCCTGGGTGGGCTCATCCAACAGCATCACTGTTGGTTCCATAGCCAAGGTTGTTGCCAGCTCAAGAGCGCGCTTGCGCCCATAGGGCAGCTCAACAGTTACATTGTCGGCATACTCTTCAAGACCAACCGACTCAAGCAGCTGCATCGCTCGATCATTCAGCTGATCCAGCACCCGCTCGTGCTTCCAAAAATGAAAGGAGTTACCCATAGGGCGCTGCAGGGCAACACGAACATTTTCTAGCACGGTCATGTGCGGGAACACGGCAGAAATCTGAAACGAACGCACCAGGCCTTTTAAAGCAATCTGGTTCGACTTCATCTTGGTGATGGACTCACCCTGGTAAAGAATTTCACCGCGTGTAGGCTGCAAGTACTTGGTCAGCAGATTGAAAAAGGTGGTTTTGCCAGCACCGTTAGGGCCAATCAGGGCGTGAATATCGCCCCGCTTGACTTTAAGGTCGACTGAGTCAACAGCAGTGAAGCCGCGAAACTCTTTGGTCAGACCTCGCGTTTCTAACACGAACTCCTGGCTCATAGTGAATCCTCTTGCTGTGGGCTTTAACCCTGTTATTTTTGTTTCAGCTATAAATTGAGCTAGTTGCTGCGGTCACTTATGACCTTGACGTAAACGTAAACCATAAAAGCCGAAGCGACAAGCTCAATTTTTGATTTTTTTGCGATTTTTGTAACCAACCTAGCCTTTAACGACACCCGCTTGTTTTAGCGTCTCACCAATCTCGGGCAAAATCGACAAATCATCAATGGTTGATGGCGGCGCATAGTCTTCACCTTCAGCAATCTTGCGCAAAATCGCACGCAAAATCTTGCCAGAACGTGTTTTGGGTAAACGCTTGACCACCAGTGCCTTCTGAAAGCAGGCCAGGGCGCCTATTTTCTCACGCACCAAGGCAACCAGCTCCTTTTCGAGCTGCTCAGGGCTGATATCGGCTCCATCTTTGAGCAGAATCAAACCCACTGGTAATTGCCCCTTCAACTCATCAGAAACGCCAATCACGGCACACTCAGCAACTGCAGGATGGGTTGCGACCACCTCTTCCATTTCACCCGTCGATAGGCGATGACCTGAGACATTAATAACATCATCCGTTCGGCCCATAATATGTACGAAGCCTTCGGCATCAATATAGCCGCCATCCCCAGTGTGATAGTAGCCCGGAAAGGTGCTCAGGTAGGAGTTCAGATAGCGCTGATGGTCGCCCCAAAGGGTTTGAGCCACACCAGGCGGCAAAGGCAGCTTGATGGCAATAGAACCCATCTCATCCGCCTCAGCCTGGGAGCCATCTGGGCGTAGCACCTGAACATCGTAGCCAGGCACACCACGGTTAGTTGAACCTACTCGCAAGTCAGCTTCACCCAAGCCAGTTAGCGGAGCGGTAACCGGCCAACCCGTCTCTGTTTGCCACCAGTGATCAAACACAGGCTTCTTCGAGATTTCATGCAGCCAGTGATAAGTAGGTGAATCTAATTTTTCTCCAGCAACAAAAATATGCTTCAGCGAAGACACATCGTACTGGCGGAAAAGATCACCTTCTGGATCTTCTTTACGAATAGCACGAAAGGCTGTGGGGGCGCAGAAGATACCATTAACCCCATACTCTTGAATCACTCGCCAGAAAGCACCAGCATCAGGCGTGCGTACCGGCTTACCCTCATAAAATATGCTAGTACAGCCACCCATTAAGGGGCCATAAACAATAAACGAATGACCGACTACCCAGCCGATATCGGAGATACCCCACCAGGTGTCACCATCCTGCATGTTATAAACATTGCGCAAGGCATAGTTCAAGGCAACTGCATAGCCGCCGTTTTCCCGCAACACCCCCTTAGGCTTACCGGTGGTGCCAGAGGTATACATAATGTAAAGCGGGTCAGTAGCTGCAACAGCTACACACTCAGCAGGCTCAACCCCTTCTTGAACTTGATACCAGTCCAGGTCACGCCCTGCTTGCATCGCTGCTTTAGCCAGCGGACGCTGTAGTAGAATAACTTTTTCCGGTTTATGCTCAGCCTCTTCAATAGCTGCATCGACTAAGGGCTTGTATTCAATAACCTTGGTGAACTCTATCCCGCAGGAAGCCGTTAACACCACTTTAGGCCTGGAGTCATCGATACGTACAGCCAGTTCATGGGGCGCAAAACCACCGAAGACGACAGAATGCACAGCACCCAGGCGAGCACAAGCCAGCATCGCAACAGCGGCTTCTGGCACCATCGGCATATAAATAACAACACCATCCCCCTTGCCCACACCCTGAGCCTTTAAAGCACCCGCAAAGCGCTTTACAGCTTCCAGCAGCTCACTGTAGGTGAAGGTTTTTTTCGTGTTGGTCACGGGGGAGTCGTAGATTAAAGCGGCTCGATCGCCTTTGCCATCTTCAACATGGCGATCTAGGGAAAGGTAACAGGAGTTCAACTCACCATCGGCATACCACTGGTGAGTACCATCACTGTTTTCTTTAAGAATTTGAGTTGGTTTTTTATACCAAGCAATCTGATCCGCTTGCTCAGCCCAAAAGCTTTCTGGGTTTTTCAAAGCACGCGCACGTGCATCCTGTGCTTGTTGCATGGTGTGTACCTCGCCTCTGTTTTGTTTTTGTTTTGACGGTGTGATTGGCTGCGCGTCGGCTCAATACGGGCTGCCTTACTCATTCATGAGCAGGGCGTTGCCGGTCAGGACGCGTGAATACATCCCTGTAAGCTCTGGCTGCAACGTCCTGTTGCAGACAGCCTGACCAGCTAACGCCCTGCCCCCCGTGCACCACCTAAGGTGGCTAGTACCCAAGTGCGACAAGGGTGTCTGTTGCCAGCGCAGCAGGGACTGCGTAGCGCGGCGCTTGAGGGCAGCTTTCGCTTTCCCTGCTCTCGCTGCACTTATGCATCCATGCATGTCGCAGGACAGCAGAATGCGCCGAAAAACAGATCTCCCTTGTCATAGCACTTAATTCTGGCCGACGATCTACTCAGCAAACATCTTCTGAATGCTGGAGAAGTCCAGGCCGCCGTTGCCCTTCTGAGCATGCAGGGCAAAGAGATTACGTGCCAGGCTGCCCATAGGCACAGAAGACTTGCTTGCGACAGCAGTATCCAGCGCCAAGCCCAGGTCTTTAGCCATCAAGTCAACCTGGAAGCCGCCCTGATAGTCATTGGATGCAGGCACGCCCTCCATCACACCCGGCCAGGGGTTGTAGACATTTAACGTCCAGTTGCCGCCCGAGCTTTGCTTTATGATTTCTGAGAGCACCGCAGGGTCGAGGCCATTCTTAACACCCATCGCCAGAGACTCTGTGGTACCTGCCATGAGTACAGCCAACAGCATGTTGTTACAAATTTTGGCAATCTGACCGGCACCGGCATCGCCTGCATGGAAGATATTTTTGGCCATTGGCTGTAAAATTGGCTGGGCCTGATCAAAGGCTGCTTTTTCACCACCACAAATAAAAGTCAGGGTTCCAGCTTTAGCACCACCAACACCACCGGATACAGGGGTATCCATAAACAAAATTTGCTTTTCAGCTGCCGCAGCCGCGACCTTGCGCGC
>SKIX01000227.1 GCA_007116195.1 Marinospirillum sp.
CTGAGTTATTTGCGTCGTCGTTTTTTGTGTTTAGGGTTGCTGGCAGGTTTGGCGGGCTTGCTGGTTTTTTCTTCAGGGGCATTGAGTTGGCAGTAGATATCGAGCAACAGCTCTGGTAGCTGGCTAGTGAACGCCTGCAGAAGTTCAGGGCTGGCTTCAATTTCAGCAAAATCTTCTTCTTCACTAAAGAGACCAGACAGCGCCATAATCGGCAAAAGCAGCTCCGCCATATTCAGCTCTTGCGGCTCTAACCAAAGTTCTTCTTGCTCAAAGGTCGTTTGCAGAAAGCCGGCACACCAGTCAGCGATATAATCAGCGTTTTCTTCATCCCAGTTGCAAGCGAAAGGCAGTTCAATGCCTGCTCCTTGAGCAAAACCCTGGGCGGCATTTTGATAAGCAAGTTGGAGCAGTTGCTGCAAAGGCTGTTGGGTCTCTTCAGCTAGCGGAGTATCCAGCAGGTTTGCTTGCCAAAGTTCTGGTGGGCAGGGTTTAGGGGAGCAGGCTTGGGCGGTGATATAGCCCAAAATAAAGAAAAAGGAATCCTCCTGTTGCTCTTCTTCAAACTGTGACACCAGGTCGGCAAGTTGGTCAAACTCAGTTTCTGATAAGAGTGCTAAAGGAGCCAGTTGTTCTTCTTGCATGTTAGTATCCAAATTCGATGAAATGAGCGGAAGGTTAACAGGGTTTTGCACGATCAGCAGTCACTTTTTAAAAGCTTGGCAGAGGTTAAACATAAGGTTTCAACTTGCTATGCCCAAGCTGAGTCCTATTATTTGAAATCCTTTCCCCGCCCTGAGGTTTTGCTCAACCTGCGAGGGCGTAGTGCGGGTGTGGCTGAGCTGCAGGCTAATCGGCTGCGTTTTAATCAGGTGCTCCTGGATGAAAACTATCACGTTTTTTTAGCTGAAGTGGTGCCCCACGAGGTTGCTCATTTGCTTGCCTGGCAACTCTATGGCCGAGGTATACGCCCGCATGGCAAAGAATGGCAGGGGATAATGCGACAGGTGTTCAATTTAACCCCAGCGACGACCCATTGCTTTGATGTGCGCCGCTCTGCTCGGCAGGATTTTGTTTATCTTTGTGCTTGTCCCGATAAAAAACACCATTTGAGCATCCGCAGACATAACCGTATTCGTCAGGGTCAGCGCTATGTTTGTCGTCAGTGTAAGTCTTTTTTGAGCTTTTATTATCAAGAAGAAAGCGTGACTAAGGTCTGACCTGTCAGTCACGAACATATAACCAATTGATTTATAAGTAAAAAAAGCTGCTACCAAGGTCTAATGTTGTTACCCCGCTTCCGGCATGTATAACTTTGCGCGGTAAGTCGACACAAAAACAAATCCATTTGGACACAGAGGCTGAGTCTGATGAGCGAACAACAAAAGGTTTATCCTGTACCTTCCGAACTGGCTGAAACAGCCTGGATCAACAAGGAAAAATACCTAGCCATGTACAAAGAGTCGGTTGACAATCCCGACGCTTTTTGGGGTGAACAGGGTAAGCGCATCGACTGGATGAAACCCTACACCAAGGTTAAGAATACCAGTTTTGATTCTCACAATGTCGATATCCGTTGGTTTGAAGATGGTACTTTGAATGCATCTGTAAACTGCTTGGACCGCCATTTAGAAGAGCGCGGTGACCAGGTTGCCATCATCTGGGAAGGTGATGACCCCAACGAAGACAAAAAGATTACCTACCGTGAGCTTTACCATGAAGTTTGCCGCTTTGCTAATGGCTTGAAGAAGCTGGGCGTGAAAAAAGGTGAAGTGGTTACCCTATATATGCCCATGGTGCCTGAGGCCGCTATTGCCATGTTGGCTTGTGCGCGCCTGGGTGCTATTCACTCGGTCGTTTTTGGCGGTTTCTCTCCTGATGCCATTGCCAGCCGAGTTATTAGTTCTGATTCACGCGTCATCATCACTTCTGATGAAGGCCTGCGTGGCGGTAAAAATGTACCCCTGAAAGAAAATGTTGACGAAGGCTTAACCAACCCTAAAGTTAAAACGGTTGAGCATGTTGTGGTGCTGAAGCGCACGGGTGGCGATATTGCTTGGCACGACCACCGTGATGTCTGGTGGCATGACCTGGTTAAAGATTGTGCGGATGAATGCCCTGCAGAAGAAATGCAAGCGGAAGATCCGCTGTTCATCCTGTTCACCTCCGGTTCCACCGGCGCACCCAAGGGTTTGAAGCACACCACCGGTGGCTACATGGTGTATGCGTCCATGACGCATCAGTATATTTTTGATTACCACCCAGGTGATGTTTACTGGTGTACAGCCGATGTAGGCTGGGTTACCGGTCATAGTTACATTGTTTATGGCCCCTTGGCCAATGGTGCGACCACGCTGATGTTTGAAGGCGTGCCCTCCTATCCTTCACATAGCCGTTTCGGTGATGTAATTGATAAGCATGGCGTGACCATTCTTTATACGGCTCCAACTGCAGTTCGTGCTCTGATGGCTCAGGGTGACGAGGTTATGGGCGCTACCAAGCGTACCAGCTTGCGCCTGCTGGGTTCTGTGGGTGAACCTATTAACCCTGAAGCCTGGAATTGGTATTACGATAAAATTGGTAACAGCCAATGCCCTATCGTCGATACCTGGTGGCAAACCGAAACCGGCGGTATTCTGATTGCACCGCTGCCCGGTGCGACCGATCTTAAGCCAGGTTCGGCTACACTGCCTTTCTTTGGTGTACAGCCTGCACTGGTTGACCCTGAAGGCAAGATTCTGGAAGGTGCAACCGAAGGTAATCTGGTTATTCTTGATTCCTGGCCCGGTCAAGGCCGCTCGATTTGGGGCGACCATGAGCGTTTCGTGCAGACCTACTTCTCCACCTATCAGGGCATGTACTTCACAGGTGACGGCTGTCGTCGCGATGATGATGGCTACTATTGGATTACCGGTCGTGTGGATGATGTTATCAATGTTTCTGGTCACCGCATGGGTACAGCAGAAGTTGAGTCAGCCATGGTGGCTCATGAGGCCGTAGCCGAAGCCGCTGTTGTTGGTTACCCGCATGACATCAAAGGTCAGGGTATCTATGTTTACGTCACCCTGGCTGATGGCTTTGATGCGAGTGATGATCTGAAGAAAGAGCTGGTTAAGTGGGTGCGTAAGGAGATAGGCCCTATCGCCTCACCTGATGTGATTCAGTTCTCACCCGGTCTTCCCAAGACACGCTCTGGTAAAATCATGCGTCGTATTCTACGCAAGATTGCAGCGAATGAGACGGATGGCTTGGGTGATACTTCAACCCTGGCTGACCCTTCAGTTGTTGATGACTTGATTGCGAATCGTGCGGTTAAGTAATCACTAGTCCGCAGCTTAAGCAGAGAGCCCCACCTACGAGTGGGGCTTTTCTTTTAGGAGTTACCTTGATAAATAATGGTAAGAATATAATAATGCTTGCCGTGCGACCTTTTACCACCGGAGGAAAGTGAATGGCTCTGCGCCACAAAATTATTGTTGCCGATGACCACCCCCTGTTTCGGGCAGCGCTCCAACAAGCTGTTCGTCAGGCACTTAGTGATGTGGAAATAGTGGAAGCTGACACTCTGGAGGGTGTTCACCGCGCTGTTGCTGAAAACCCAGATGCTGACTTGATTCTGTTAGACCTGCATATGCCGGGCGCTCATGGTTTTTCAGGCTTGGTCTTTTTGCGTGGTGTTAATCCAGGCATTCCGGTAGTCGTGGTTTCCGGAAGTGAAGATAACCATGTGATTCGTCGTGGCATGGACTATGGGGCTTCCGGCTTTATCCCTAAATCCTCCTCTTTAGATACCATTGCTCAAGCTATCACCCAGGTTATTCAAGGTGAGGTTTGGATTCCACCTGAAGTAGCTGATAACCTGGATGAAATGAGCGAAGATGAAGCCCGTTTTGCTGAATCCCTGGCTTCGCTTACTCCGCAGCAGTTTCGTGTGTTGAACATGCTCACCGAAGGTTTGTTGAATAAGCAGATTGCCTATGAGCTGGAAGTCTCAGAAGCTACGATTAAGGCTCACGTGACGGCTATTTTACGTAAGTTAGGAGTGCATTCGCGCACTCAAGCGGTTATCGCTGCTAAGCGCCTAGAGGTTGACCCACCCAAGGTTGCGGACTAACCCCAACCTGGATAGGAGCTACCTAAGCTGTTGGCTGCTAGTGAACACGCCTCTTTCTACTTTGCAGTAAGCGAGTAATAACAGCACGCAAGGCCGCTGGTTTAACGGGCTTATGCAATAGCATAAAGCCAGCATCATTGACTTCATCGGCTATTTCATCTGTGCGGTCGGCTGTAATTACGATGGCCTGAATTTTACTCATTTGTTTTGCTTCTATCGCTTTTAGCGCTTGTACACCTGTCTTGCCATCATTGAGGTGGTAGTCGGCCAGGTAGATATTGATTTCCGTATCACGGTTTTCCAGCAGCAACTCAGCTTCTTCCAAGTTAGCTGCTGTATAGGGAAGGCACTTCCAGCCTTTCAGCATGGCTTGCATACCTTCTAAAATCAGCGGTTCATTGTCGATACAGAGCAGCTGCAAGCCATCCAGCTTATTAAAACTACGCCGTCCTGGCGCAAAGCTGGAGCTGACTTGTTGTGCTGCCACTCGGGGCAGGGTAACGGAAAAAACGGTACCCTGGCCTGGCCAGCTACGTACACTGATTTGGTGATTAAGCACCCGAGCCATGCGTTCAGCGATGGATAGGCCTAGCCCCAGCCCCTTTTCATTGTGTTTGTCGGGTGTATCTAAACGACGAAACTCCTGAAAAATTTCACCAATACGGCTGTCAGGAATACCGGGTCCGGTATCCCAAACTTCAATGCGTAATGCCTGCCCTGAACGCCGACAACCCAGCAGTACCCTGCCTTCACCGGTATAGCGCAGGGCGTTGGATAAAAAGTTTTGCAGAATGCGCCTTAACATTTGCGGGTCACTTTCAACCCAGGCCTGGGTGTTGACTTGCTCCAGCTTGAGGTCTCGCTCTTGGGCCATAACCGCGAACTCAGCCAGCAGTGGGTTGAGGATTTCGCTTAAAGCAAATTGACTGACCTTGGGATGCAGCGCACCGGCATCCAATTTGGAAATATCCAGCAGGGTACTGAGCAGCTCTTCTGCAGCCTTCAAAGAGTTATCAATATGCTGTGTGGTTTTGACATGCTCAGCATCTTCAACCTGCTGAGATAGCGCAGAAGTAAACAGCCGGGCGGCATTGAGTGGCTGTAATAAATCATGACTGGCAGCGGCAAGGAAGCGAGTTTTAGATGCATTCGCCTCCTCGGCCTGCTGCTTGGCCATTCTCATGTCTTCTTCAGCCTGAGCGCGTACCTGGTTTTCTTTAAACAGCGCCGAGTTGAGTTCCGATAGGGCCAGCGTTCTTTCTCTGACCCTTTCTTCCAGGTTCTCGTTGGTTTCTTGCAGGGCTATTTCGATACGCCGCCGCTCGGTAATGTCCTGATAGAGAGCAAAGAAACCCAGTACCTCGCCATCTTCAGTCAAGTGGGGGGTGTAGGTCACCAAAGCGTAGCGAATATTACTATGGCGGCTGGGCAGCTCTAGTTCAAAGGTTTGTCTTTGCCCTGTCAGTGCAGCCTGCATGTAGCGGCTGCGGGCTTCATATTCAGTTGGGGGCAGAACTTCATAAACGGCACGACCGATCACCTGGTTACGATCAATACGCATGGCTTCTTCATAAGCGCGATTGGTAAACAGGTAGCGACGCTCTACATCAAAATAGGCAATCAGAGCGGGAACATTATCGGTATAGATGCGGATATTATTTTCTGACTGGATCAGGGCTTCTTCAATTTGCTTTTGCTGAGTGATGTCCTGATAGCTATAGACAAAGCCTCCGCCAGGCATGGGATTACCTTGAATTTCAATTATGGTGCCATCTTTGCGGTAACGAATATAGCGGTGGGGCTCGCCATCCTGAATATTATCCATCAGCTGCTGAACGTGAGTCTCAGGGTCGCCTGGCCCATACTCACCTCGCTCAGCGTTGTACCGAAAGATTTCTTTTGCGGGGCGGCCGACACGAATGAAGTTATCCGGGAAGCTGAAAAGCTCTAAATAGCGCTGATTCCAGATCACTAAATTAAGGTGCTGATCTATCACGCTAATACCTTGGGATAGGTTTTCAATGGTGGACTGGAGCAGCCCGCGGTTGAACTCCAGAACCTGTGAGGCTTCATCCACAATTGAGATAACATCAGAAATTTTAATTTCTTTACCCTGCAGTGCTGAACTCATCACGATGCGCGCTGAGGAGGCACCCAGCACACCAGCCAGTAACCTTTCCGTAAACTGAATGAGCTCAATACTGGCGGGGTCTTCATTGGCTAAAGGCGGCAGATGACGTTTGACGGCATAGTCGGTATAGGCTCGGGTGACGGCCTGCTCACCAACAAAGCGCTCTGCTAAGAGGCGGAGATCGCCCAGAGTTGTTGAACCCTTCCATAGACGTGAGCTTTTAAGTGGTTTGTTTTCCAGGTTGTCAACGAAAGCTGAAGCCTGAATTCGATCAATCACTCTTTGTCGTGTAAAGCGAGAAACCA
>SKIX01000051.1 GCA_007116195.1 Marinospirillum sp.
GCACTGACATTTCAGGATGCTCAGCGCCAGTTGCAGCGGCTGTTTTATCCTGGCTTTATTTGGGATGCAGGCCCTTGGTTAGAGCAGTATCCGCGCTATCTGCAGGCTCTGGCGGTGCGCCTGGAAAAAGCTCCGCGCGATCGCCTGAAAGACCAGCGCCAGGCCGAAGAGCTGGAAACCTGGTGGCAAACCTGGGAAGCCCGCTATCAGCAGCTGCTGCCCCGGGGTGAAGTCAGCCAGGCCTTGATGGATTTTCGCTGGCTGCTGGAAGAATACCGGGTTTCCCTATATGCTCAGCAGCTTGGAACCAGCCAGACGGTTTCTGCCAAACGTTTACAAACCTTTTGGCAGCAGCTGGTTGCAAGTTAAGTACTTTTAACATTGACCCTTAACCTAGGATACTGCCTTTGCCAAGCGTTAGGATAAATTCATGACCGCAAGTGAAAGATCCATCATCGAAGAGCGAATTAACTTGCCGCTAGGTCAGCTGCAATTTGCTCAGCTGGTGCATATCTATCCTGCCCAGGCTGCAGGTCGTGCTGTTTTTATGCTGCATGGTTTAATGGAGGATGCTAGCTGCTTTCACAACCCTAAAGCCCGAACGGGCTTGGCCTATGTGCTGGCGCGGGCAGGCTACGATGTTTATCTTGGTGAGCTACGTTCGCGGCGTTTGACTGGTCAAGCTTTAAAAAGCCAAAACTTTGGCGTTGAGCAGGCATTGACAGAAGACTTGCCACAGTTGTTGGAAGCGATGAATAAAAGAGCCAACTCGGGTGGGCAGGTTTGGATTGGGCAGGGCTTTGGTAGTCTTCTCTTAACGAGCTATTTAGCACGTAACCCAAGAGTGCTGGAAAGAGTTTTAGGCTTAGTACATTTTAGTCCTTTTCGGGAGTCTCAACCCGCAGGCAGGCTCAAGCATCTTTGGATTAATTGGTTACATCTTCGGGGAGTTCGTTTGCTGAGCCGTATTTTAGGCTTTGTACCTGCGGTTAAGCTAAAGCTTGGACGCTGTAATGAAAGCCTGGATTACTATGAGGATGCTTTGAGGTGGCTAGACACGCCCTGGACTTCCGCCAAGGGTTTTGATTATGCTGCTGCTGTACAAACCCTAGACTGGCCTCCAAGTCTTTATTTTGCCAGCTTGTATCAATCCTGGCGTGCTAGTGATGCCGATGCTCGTGCTTTTATGTTTGATTTAGGTGCGCATAATGGTCGCCTGATTAAACTCGGTAAGCGGGTTGGTAATCAGCAAAACTATCGCCGCTCACAGCTATGCCTAGACGAAGCGGCTGAGCAGGACTACTTCCCACTATTACTTGATTGGCTGGCTGAGTTACCTTTGACCAAGGCCGACCCAAAATTTACCCACTGAACTTTTACAGGCTTATTTATGACTTCAGTTTGTATTACAGGGACTGGGCTTTTCACTCCAGTTGAAAGCATTAGTAATCAAGAGCTGGTTACAGCTTTCAATCGCTGGGCTGAAAACTGGAATACTGAGCAGGCTGCAGCTATAGCTGCGGGTGAAGTGGCTGCTAAGGCCTTGTCGAGCGTTGAGTTCATTGAAAAGGCTTCAGGTATTAAAAGCCGCTTTGTGATGGATAAGCAGGGTATTCTCGACCCTCAGCGAATGAAGCCCTATTTACCAGAAAGATCCAACGACCAGCCCAGCATTCAGGCTGAAATGGCGGTAAAGGCAGCTGAACAAGCAATGGCTCAGGCAAATATTCGGGGCGATCAACTGGATATGGTGATTTTAGCCTGCTCTAACCCTCAGCGTGCTTATCCTGCGGTAGCTATTGAGGTTCAGCAGTTATTGGGTGCCGGTGGCTTTGCTTATGATATGAACGTGGCCTGCTCCAGTGCTACCTTTGGTATTCAGGCAGCCAGAAATGCGATTCTCAGTGGTCAAGCAAAGCGGGTCTTGATGGTGAATCCTGAAATTTGCAGCGCTCACCTCAATTTTTGTGACCGAGATAGCCATTTCATTTTCGGCGATGCTTGCACAGCGGTCGTTTTAGAGGCAACTGATCTGGCTAAAGGTAAGCAAGCTTTTGAAATTTTTTCCACACGCTTGCATACGCAGTTTTCTAATCATATTCGTAATAACGCTGGTTTTCTGAATCGCTGTGATGAGCAGGGTTTAGATAAAGTTGACAAGCTGTTTGTTCAAGAAGGGCGCAAAGTGTTTAAAGAGGTTTGTCCTTTGGTTGCTCAGATGATCACTGAACAGCTTCAAGCTGAGGGTTTGCAGCCCCAGGAGTTGGCACGCCTTTGGTTACACCAGGCCAACCTTAATATGAATCAATTGATTGCTCGGCGCGTATTAGGTCGTGAGGCTTCGGAGACGGAAGCGCCGGTTATTCTTGATCGTTACGCCAATACTAGCTCTGCTGGTTCGATTATTGCCTTCCATCTGCATAGAGCCGACCTGAACAGAGGCGATATTGGAGTCATTTGTTCGTTTGGTGCGGGTTATTCCGCCGGTTGCTTATTGGTGCGTAAGCTTGCTTAGGTGTTCGCTACTTAGGTTAATATTTCTGCTGCTGCTTTCCAGCTGGTTGTTGGGCTGTACTGCCCAGCCTCAACAGCCAGAGGCCGCTGAATGGGATGAAGAGGAGTGGGAAGCGAATCCACGTGATCCCTATGAGAACTGGAATCGGCGCGTTTTTGTCTTTAACGAGAGCGTTGATGCCTGGATCTTTAAGCCAGCGGCTCAGGGCTATAAGGCAGTTACACCCGAGTTGGTGCGAACAGGTGTACGCAACTTCTTCCACAATCTTCGTGAAGTTTCCCACTTAACGAATAATTTGCTGCAGGGTAAACCGCTTGATGCGGGGCGTGATGCGACCCGCCTGGGTTTGAACTCGACACTGGGTTTGTTCGGTGTGTTGGATGTGGCTACTCCTCTTGGGCTAAGGCGCAGTGAGGAAGATTTTGGGCAAACCCTGAATGTCTGGGGCGTTCCAGAAGGGCCCTATTTGGTTTGGCCTTTTTTAGGGGGGCAAAATCTAAGCCATACACTTGCTTTGCCAGTGGAATATTTTCTTAGTCCTCAAGCTTACCTGGAACCTGCCGAAGCAGGTTATGCAGCGTGGGCTTTACAGGCTGTACAGTTAAGAACAGATTTGCTTGATGTGGAAGAGTTGATTTCTGGTGATCGCTATTCTTTTATTCGCGATGCCTATTTGCAAAGGCGCAGCTACTTAATTGTTGACGGTGTGATGGAGTCAGATCCTTTTTTGGATGATGACTTCGATGATAATGATTTCGATGATGCTTTTGCGGACTAGCCAGGGCTAAAAGTGTAAGCTTAAGCTTGCTTTCAAGTGGCAAGCAGATTAACGTTTTCCTTAATGACAGTTGCAGTTCGCAGCTAATTTTGGGGCATTTATGGTGACAACTCAGCAGGAAGCAGCCTTGAGCTACCAGCGGGAATTGGAACAAGAAAATGCAGATTTAAAAACTGCCTTGGCTATGTTGCGTCAAGACCAGAAAGCTGGTTATCACGTGCAGCAGTCGCTTTTGCCGGCTAACCCTTCTTTCTTCTCATCTTATCGTCTGGATTACTGGCTAAAGCCCTCACTTTACCTATCGGGTGACTTTGTTGATGGCTGGGCTGTAGCTGAAGATCAGTTTTTATTCTATCTGGCGGATGTTTCTGGGCATGGTGCATCGTCTGCTTTTGTGACTATACTGGTTAAATACTTACTGGGG
Source organism: Marinospirillum sp. (assembly GCA_007116195.1). Next base: position 3,718 of record SKIX01000051.1, read on the forward strand.
CGTTTTAGTGAGCAGGAAACGAGTCCCGCTGCTCTAAGTGCAAAAATTAATCAGGAGTTAGTGGCTAGTGCGCTTGATAAGCATTTAACTTTGGTTTTGGGTCGCCTGAATACCCGCACTGGCGAGTTAACCTATGCTTTAGGTGCTCATTTGCCATCTCCCCTGTTGATTGATCAACAAGGTCAGGTTACTGCTTTGGCTGGCTCAGGAATGCCCATAGGTTTATTTCCCGATGCTGGCTTTAAAGATTATCATTGCAGCTTTCCTCAAGGTGGACGTCTTTGCATTGCCAGTGATGGTGTTTTAGAGCTGATGCCAGGACAAGGCTTGGAGGAACGCCAGCAACAATGGCAGGAAAGAGTTGCTGCAAGTGGTGGCAAGTTGGATGTACTCTTACAGAAGTTACCGGCTGAAAGCACTAGCTGGCCGGATGATGTTACTTTGCTGACTTTAACTGGTTGTTGATATGCAAACAGGCAAGCTTTTAGCGGCCAAATCTAAAAATACCTACTTATTGAAACTGGTAGGTGATGTGCGCTTGACCTTGTGCTGCACACTGGATCAACTTTTTGAGAAGGTGTTTGCAGACAAAGAGATTCAAAGCATTGTGATCGATTTAACCCAAGCTGATAATCTAGATAGCACAACACTGGGGCTGCTGGCCAAAATAGCGGTTAAAGCTTCTTTAGCCGGTTTACATCAGCCAAGCATTATTTCTTCAAATAGTGATATTACCCTGTTATTGGAGTCTATGGGTTTCCGTCAGTACTTTCTGATTATGGAAAAGCCCATGACGTCAGACAAAGACTTATCCGAAGTCGCACAGCTTGCCGGTAGTGAAGAACACTTGCGTGCTCAAGTTTTAGATGCCCACCGCACCCTGATGGCAATGAATGACCAAAACAAGGAGGTTTTTAAGAGTGTGGTTCAGGCGCTGGAAGATTGCCCTCACCCAAGCTAGGAAACCCCTGATTAACTACTGCGCTGGGTGATGCTGCGTTGAAATTGGCCTCAAAATGCTCATTTACTCCGTGTAAACTCCGCTTTTTCGCTCAATTTCGCCTAGCCTGACCTGCGCTCGTGACGTTAATCAGAGGCTCCCTAGTTTGCTTGAGTAAGGGCTGCATTTTTAGGCCTGTATTTGGGTTTCTAGTTTTTCTAAATCATCAATAAAGCGTCGGATGCCCTCGGCAAGTTTTTCTGTGGCCATAGCATCGGCATTGAGTTCAAGGCGGAACTCTGCTTCTGTTAACGGCTTATCTTTAGGCTGTGCAGGTAAGTTAGCATGCAGTTGTTGCTCCAGGGGAGCGGTGTCTTCTTCCAGTTGATTTAATAGTGTTGGAGATATAGTTAGGCGGTCACAGCCAGCCAAGGCCTCTATTTCACCTTGATTACGAAAACTGGCGCCCATAACGATAGTTGGGTAGCCTCTTTCTTTGTAGTAGCGGAAGATTTTTTGCACTGACTGCACACCTGGATCGGCATGACCAGAAAAGTCTGCTGTGGGTTCTTTTGCTTGGTGCCAGTCGAGTATGCGACCAACAAAAGGTGAAATCAGGGTGACTCCAGCGTCGGCGCAGGCACGTGCCTGGGCAAAACCAAAGACCAGGGTTAGATTACAGCGAATACCAGCCTGCTCCAGTTCTTGTGCTGCTTGAATGCCTTCCCAGGTGGCAGCCAGTTTGATTAGTAAGCGCTCACTGTCACCCCCGGCCTCTTTCACTAGTCTGACCAGCTGCTTAGACCTCTCTAGGCTAGCTTGGCGGTCAAAAGACGTGCGTGCATCAACTTCAATAGATACGTAGCCGGGAACCAACTCCTGCACTTGGGCTGCCAAGAGGGCAGCGAAGGTGTCATAAGGGTTGATTTGCTGCTCTTTAGCTAATTGCCTGGCTTGCTGAGCCAAGGGTTGGTAGTCAGGTAGGGCCAGAGCTTGCAATAGCAGTGAAGGGTTGGTTGTTGCGTCTGTGGGTTGGTAGCGCCGTAAAGCATCCAGGTCGCCAGTATCAGCTACCACGAGCGTCATTTTTTTCAGTTGTTCTAATTTGCTGCTCACACCTTCTCTCCTTCGATTTGTTTTAAATGCTTAGTGAATCAGGAAGCCTGGGATCAAGCTGAATAAGTAAGTACACAGGTCGACTAAGGGTTTCCTGGAGCATTAAGGGGTGTTGATTAACTCCAGGGCTTCGCGCAAGAGATCACTCGTTTCACCGGGTAGGTGAGCACGTTCACTGAGTAAACGGCGAAACTTGCGTGCCCCTGGAATGCCTTGAAAAATGCCCATAAGGGGTTTGGTTAAGGCATTAAGCCTGACGCCTTGAGCCAGCTGAGTATCGACATAAGGTAAATATTGGTGGATCGCTTGCTGGGGTGTAATGATGGGAGCTTGACTAGCATAAAGGCGCTGGTCAACTTCTGCAGCAATGAGGGGCTGATCCCAGAGTGCGCGACCTAACATGACAGAATCAACTTTTTCCAGGTGCTTTTCACAGGCTTCGAGGCTTTGGATGCCACCATTGATAGCAAGGGTTAACTCAGGGTGCTTGGCTTTTAAGCGGTAAACCCGCTCGTAGTTAAGTGGCGGAATATCACGGTTTTGCTTAGGTGAGAGACCCTGAAGCCAAGCCTTGCGTGCGTGAATAATAAAGATTTTACAGCCGGCCTGTTTTAGAGTTTCAACAAAAAGTTCTAGATCCTTGTCCTCGTCTTGATCATCAATGCCGATACGGCACTTGACGGTGACGGGGCGGTCAGTTGCAGCCTGCATGGCTTGGTAGCACTCGGCGACTTCGTTTGGGTAAGCCATTAAGC
>SKIX01000213.1 GCA_007116195.1 Marinospirillum sp.
CAAGCCCTGCAACCCAAGTAAAAAGAGCACCTGCCGCAGAAGACTTGGCCGTTAAAGCCATGCAATCAGAAATTCAGGGCTTAAGAGAGCTGTTAAAAGAGCAGTTGAGAGAAAAAGATACCGTTCGCAACCCAACCGAAGCCTTAGTACGTAATCGGCTTTTAGAGGCCGGGTTGGGTTCAGCTTATGTAACCAAGCTGTTGAAGCTGGTGCCTTTAAGCGATGATATGGATGCCGCCGAAGCCTGGGATCTGGTTTTAAAACGGCTGGCAAATGAAGTTCAGGTTTTAGACGAAGAGTTTATTGATAAAGATGGTGTTGTTGCTCTTTTGGGACCAACCGGTGTGGGTAAAACAACCACCCTGGGTAAGCTTGCAGCACGCTATGTTCTTAAGTATGGCGCAGAAAGTTTGGCTTTGGTCACGACCGACTGCTATCGCATTGCTGCTTATGAGCAGCTACGCACCTTTGGACGTATTCTGGGTGTTACCGTCCGGGTTGTAGATGAAAACAATGCGTTGGACCTTACTTTAAAGTCTTTGCGTAGCAAACGTGTGGTGTTGATTGATACTGCAGGTTTGAATGTTCGTGACCCTAACCTTAAAGACCAGCTAGCACTCTTAACATCTGCACAGGCACGCATTCGACGTTTCTTGGTGCTTCCTGCAACGAGTCAGAACAGAGTGCTTATGGATACCTACGATGCCTATAGGGACGCTGGTCTTAACGGCTGTTTGCTGACTAAGTTAGATGAAGCTGTAAGTATAGGCGAGGTCTTGGGGCTGGTATTAGAAAAAAGGTTGCCTGTTAGCTATGTCACTAACGGTCAGCGAATACCTGATGATGTGACCTTGGCCAGCTCACGTGCGCTCATTGAGCGTTTTAACCGTGATGTGCAGCTTAGTGAAGAACAATAATGGAAAAGGCTGAGTGAATGAGTGCTAATAAGGGCCTGGATCTTTATTCGCAAAATCAGCAGTTGGCAGATGCACGGCTACTTGAAAAGTACTCTGCTCTGGTGCGTCGTATCGCCTATCACCTTTTGGCGCGCCTGCCTGCAACAGTGCAGCTTGATGATTTGCTGCAGTCTGGCAGCATGGGATTGATTGAAGCCTCACGCAATTTTGATGCAAGTAAAGGTGCTAGCTTTGAAACCTTTGCTTCTATTCGAATTCGCGGTGCCATGTTGGATGAAGTAAGACGTCACGACTGGGCACCGCGTTCTGTGCATCGCAACAGTCGTCGAGTCTCTGAAGCGATTAAAGCTGTGGAGGTTCGCACTGGACGTGAAGCACAAGATCAGGAAATTGCTGAAGAAATGGGCGTTACTCTGCAAGAGTATCACCACTTTCTTGCCGATACTGCTGGCTCTCGCTTGTTTAGTTTTGATGAGTTGACTAGCCAAGAAGACTCGGCATTTGAATTGCCTGATAAAAATAGCCCTGGTCCGGAGGGTGTGGTCGCCGAAGCTCATTTTCAGGAATCCTTGGCAAATGCAATTTCAGCTTTGCCTGAGCGTGAACAAATGGTACTTTCTCTGTACTATAACGAAGAACTGAATCTGAAAGAGATAGGTGCAGTTCTTTCTGTCAGTGAGTCTCGTGTGAGTCAAATTCTTAGCCAGGCGGCAGCTCGGTTAAGAGTCAAGCTAACGGATTGGAAAAGTGTATAGTGTGCCCTTCTTTAAGCAGGGTTGTATTATAATCATGACTGCTGTTGGCAAGGTTTAACGGAGGTTGCCTTGAATAAAGATATGAAAATTCTCATAGTGGATGATTTTGCCACCATGAGGAGAATAGTAAAAAATCTGCTTCGTGATCTGGGATTCAACAACACCCATGAGGCTGATGATGGCTTGACCGCTATTCCTATGCTCAATACGGGTAACTTTGACTTTGTTGTCACTGACTGGAATATGCCGGGTATGACCGGCTTTGACCTGTTAAAACATATTCGTGCTGACCCCGATCTTAAAGATTTACCAGTGCTGATGGTTACTGCTGAATCTAAGCGTGAGCAAATAGTTGCTGCTGCACAGGCTGGCGTTAATGGCTATATTGTTAAGCCGTTCACCGCCGCTGTACTGAAGGAAAAAATCGAAAAGATTTTTGAGCGCATTGAAAAATAACCTGGTTGTTGATGCCAGCTTCCGTGTTCAGGTGAGTGAATGACTGATCAAACCAGCAATCCAGAAAGTTTCGAGCAGCTGTTGCGAAGCACCACAGGAGAGTTGGTTGCAAAAATAGAGCAGGGTGAGCTGGTTGATGCTGTGAATTTATTGCAGCAGATCAATGATGCCAGGAATAAGAACCTCTATCTTGAGGTGGGACGCCTGACCCGAGCTCTGCATGATGCGATCAGAGACTTTCACCTAGATACTTCAGCTGTAGTTGGTGGCGATGACGAGTTTTCAGATATATCTGATGCTGCTGATCGCCTTAACTATGTGATTGATATGACGCGGGATGCGGCCAATACCACCATGGATAGGGTGGATGAGTGTTTACCTATTAGCACTCGCTTAGGGGCAGAAGCAAAAGCACTACGCGAAGATTGGGCTAGACTTAAACGTAGAGAAATGAAACCAGATGAGTTTCGTGATCTGTATAAACGTATGGATCAGTTTCTTGAAACAACTGAGCAGCAAGCTGGCCAGCTTAATAAAAATTTTAATGAGATAACGCTGGCACAGGGTTATCAAGACTTAACTGGCCAGGTAGTCAAAAAAGTGATTGTGCTGGTTCACGAAGTAGAAGATAGCCTGGTTGAACTGGTTCGTATGGCTAGCCAGGTTGATAAGATTACAGGCATTCGCCACGAGAATGCACAACAGAAAAACGAGGTCGTTGATGACTCACCCGCACCGGAAGGCCCGGCAATCAATGCCCACAAACGTGGGGTTGATGTGGTGTCAGGTCAGGACGAAGTTGACGACCTTCTCTCCAGTCTCGGGTTTTAAAGGAGCCGATGGATGAGTCTCGATGCAGATCAGGATATTCTGCAGGATTTCCTAGTTGAAGCCGGTGAAATCCTGGAGCAGCTCTCAGAACAATTGGTTGATCTGGAACAGTCGCCAGATGACCCTGAGCTGCTTAACGCCATTTTTCGCGGTTTTCACACAGTTAAAGGTGGTGCAGGCTTCCTGCAGATTTCACCCCTGGTTGACTGTTGTCATAGCGCGGAAAACGTCTTTGACACACTAAGGAAAAACCAGCGCCAAGTTACACCTGAACTAATGGATACTGTCCTTAGTGCGCTGGATAGTGTTAATGAGATGTTTGAAACGGTTCGTGCAAACGAAATGCCCGACCCTGCCGACCCTGCCTTAATTGATTCACTGAATTACTATGCACAGCCAGAAAGTGAAGCAGGCGAGCCACCTCCCTCACCGTCAGCCCACGCGCCGTCAGAGCAGCCTGTAGAAGCTGTTGAAGATGCTTCTGATGTCAGTAATGAAGTAGGGGGGGATATTACCGACAGTGAGTATGAGCAGCTGCTAGACGCCTTAAGCCCAGAAGATAAAGCTGCGATGCAAGAAGCTGAGTCAGCTCCAGCTAAGCCTAGCCCAGCGCCTGCAAGCTCTGCTGGTGATGATGAAATCACTGAGGAAGAGTTTGATAAGCTGCTAGACGAGCTGCACGGTAAAGGTAAAGGGCCTGGCACTGGGGCTGCAAAAGAAAGTCCTGCTGAGCCTGCACCTGCTGCTACCAGTAATGATGAAATTACTGAAGAAGAATTTGATAAGCTGCTAGACGAGCTACATGGTAAAGGCAAGGGGCCTGGAACTGCCGCCAAGCCTGCTGAGCAAAAGAAGCCCGCTCCTGCTTCACCTTCGCCTGCAGCTGAGTCTAAGCCTAAGCCTCCTGCTGCGCCGCCTAAACCCCCAGCGACTCAAGCCAAGGCTCCAGCCAAGAAAGAAGCGCCTGCTGCAGACACCACAGTTCGTGTTGATACGTCTCGCTTAGACGAAATTATGAATATGGTTGGTGAGCTGGTTCTGGTGCGTAATCGCTTGGTTCGCTTGGGTTCGGATAGCACTGACAGTGAGCTGGCTAAGGCCGTTGCTAATTTAGATGTAGTCACGGCTGACTTGCAAACCTCTGTTATGAAAACGCGGATGCAGCCAGTTAAGAAGGTGTTTGGTCGCTTCCCGCGGATTATCCGTGACCTTTCACGCAAAATGAATAAAGAAATCAAGTTGGAAATGATTGGTGAAGATACCGATCTGGATAAAAACTTGGTTGAAGCCCTGGCTGATCCTATGGTTCACCTGGTGCGCAACTCTGCGGATCATGGTATTGAAATGCCAGATGATCGTGAAAAGCGAGGCAAGCCTCGTGAGGGCAAGGTTATTCTGGCCGCTGAGCAAGAAGGCGACCATATCCTGCTAACTATCTCGGATGATGGTGCTGGTATGGACCCCGAAGTGCTCAAGCGTAAAGCAGTTGAGAAAGGGCAGCTGGATCAGGATGCAGCCGATCGACTGACTGATCAAGAAGCCTTTAATTTGATTTTTGCAGCAGGCTTATCCACCAAAGAGGAGATTTCTGATGTCTCTGGTCGCGGTGTGGGTATGGATGTTGTTAAAACCAAAATTTCCCAGCTTAACGGCACCATCAACGTTTGGTCCGAACTGGGCAAGGGCAGCAAAATCATTATCAAGGTGCCTTTGACCCTGGCTATTATGCCAACCCTGATGATCAAGCTCCAAGACCAGACTTTTGCGCTGCCCTTGGTCAACGTGAATGAGATTTTTCAATTGGATATTTCACGTGCGAATAAAATTGATGGTCAGGAAGTTATTATCATTCGTGATCGAACCCTGCCACTCTTTTACTTGCGCCGTTGGTTAGTTAGGGATCCAGCAAAACGCAGTATAGCCACTGAAGAGTTGGAAGAAGCGCATGTTGTTGTCGTTTCTATCGGCAACCAGCAGGTAGGCTTTGTTGTTGATGACCTGATTGGCCAGGAAGAAGTCGTTATCAAGCCTTTAGGTCAAATGCTGCATGGTACACCTGGTTTGGCGGGTGCCACGATTACCGGTGATGGGCGTATTGCTCTAATTCTTGATATTCCTGGTTTACTCAAGCATTACACAGGACGCCGTTAAGGCATAGGTTAATCTTTTGCTAGTGGGAGAAAAAGATGCCAATCACCGTTTTGGTGGTTGATGATTCAGGTTTTTTTCGTCGCAGGGTTTGTGAACTTCTTGAAACAGACCCTCGCCTCAAGGCGATAGGAACAGCTTCCAATGGTCGGGAAGCCGTAGAGAAAACACTGGAGCTGAAACCCGATGTGATTACTATGGACTACGAAATGCCGGTCATGGATGGCATTTCTGCAGTCCGTGAAATCATGGCGAAGCAGCCTACTCCAGTGTTAATGTTTTCGTCTCTTACTCATGAGGGAGCAAGGGTCACCTTAGATGCCCTGGAAGCCGGCGCGGTTGATTATTTACCGAAAAACTTTGAAGACATTTCTCGTAACACAGAAAAAATGGCCAAGGTCCTGTGTGACCGGGTCATTACTGTTGCCAGAAGCCGTTCTACTAGCCCTGTTGCTTCCAGGGCGATATCCCGAAGAACTGGCCTGGCAGCAACTCAGCCTAGTCGCACAGAGCCTAGCACCCAGCAAAGAACATCTTTAAGGGACCGTATAGCAGCTCGACGCGAGGAAGCCCGTAAACGCCAAGAAGAGCAGCAAAGCCAGAGAGCTCAAGCTAAAGCCAACCTGGTTCCTGCTAGTAAACCCAAGCCTCAACCACGTCACTTTTCTTTAGTTCTGATAGGCACATCCACTGGTGGTCCTATGGCACTGCAAACTGTGCTCACACGTTTGCCAGCCAACTTCCCCGCGCCCCTGGTCTTAATTCAGCATATGCCGTCTACCTTTACAGGTGCCTTTGCCGAACGCTTAAACAGCCTTTGCCAAATACGGGTTAAAGAAGCTGAAGATGGTGATTTGTTACGTCCAGGGCAAGCGCTACTTGCGCCAGGCGGTAAGCAGTTAATGATTGATAAGCGTAATGGTGGCAGTGTACGCGTGCTTCCTGGCGATGAGCGTCTAAACTACAAACCCTGTGTTGATGTAACCTTTGGTTCGGCGGCAAAAGTTTATCCTGGTAAAGCTTTGGCTTTGGTTTTGACTGGTATGGGTGCGGATGGTCGAGATGGAGCCCGTATGCTGAAAGAAAGTGGCTCTGTGGTTTGGGCGCAAGACGAAGCCAGCTCTGTTATTTACGGTATGCCAATGGCTATTGCTAAAGCTAACCTTGCCGATGAAATTATTAATCTTGCGGATATTGCCGACAAGTTAACCAGTGATGTCACCTAAAGGGTGGTCAACAGGAGTCTAAACCGGTATGCATGTCTGGGCAGTTGCTAATCAAAAAGGCGGAGTCGGCAAAACAACAACTGCCGTAACCCTTGGCGGCATTCTTGCTGACCGTGGTCATCAGGTGTTGCTGCTTGATCTAGACCCTCATGGTTCTTTAACGAGTTATTTTAAGTATGACCC
>SKIX01000018.1 GCA_007116195.1 Marinospirillum sp.
AATGCCAGCCAACAGAGCAGTGAAATGCAGGATGCCTTTGAGTCCAGCACCGAAGCGATTCACAGCCTCAGCCAGTTTATTGACACCCTGCCTGCTCACCTGCGGCGACAGCGTGATCAAGCCAAGGAGCTATCAAAAAATATCGGCACCTTGGTGGCCAATGCCGACCTGATTACCGATATCAGCAAAAGAACTAACCTGCTGGCGCTCAACGCCGCCATAGAAGCCTCGCGTGCAGGGGATGCCGGGCGCGGTTTTGCCGTGGTTGCCGATGAGGTTCGTAACCTGGCAGGGCGCTCTGCCGAAGCAGCTCGTCTCATTTCTTCCGGTATTCACCAGGTACAGGAAAGCGTTTCCAGTTCTTTTGGCGATGAGATGGATGCCAAGGTGGAACAGGATATTAACGAAATTGAGCGTCTGATGAAAATGATCCGGGAACTGGATGACGACTATGTCGACATGCGCCAGTTCTACCGCATGCTACTGAGCGTTATTCTGCAGCACAACGACAACCTGGCCAACGAGGTTGCCGATGCCCTGGGTAACCTGCAATTCCAGGATGTAACTCTGCAAATCAGTGGCCGCATGACGGACGCACTGAACCAGCGTCAGCAAGCCGTGGAGCTGCTGCTGCAAAATGCCCTGAATCCTGCTGGGTGGCAAGGCTTGAAGGAGGCTGCAGACAAGTATGCGACAGAAGAAGCCTACCACTATTCGCGCCCTGATATGGGAAGCGAACCAGAGGGCGAAGGTGGCCAGTCTGGACAAGAACAAGCGTCGGGTGAGCCAAAGATTGAGCTTTTCTAAGGCTTGTTAAGCAGCCGACTTAATTTGGATTAACCGGAAAACACCATGGCTCATATTTTATTGATTGATGATGACGAACAGTTTCGCTATACCGCCCACCAGATGCTCGCCCTGGACAAGCATCGGGTCACCGAATGCAATGATGGAAAATCCGGCCTGGAGCAGTTGCAAAGAGGCCAGTTTGACCTGGTCATTACCGATATTTGTATGCCGGAAATGGATGGCCTGGAATTTTTGCGCGCCCTGAAAGGAACAACCAACCTGCCACCCATTATTGTCATTTCAGGGGGGGGCCAGCGGGTGCTGCAGCGGGATTTTGCGCTCCAGTCGGCACGCATGGCCGGTGCCAGCTTTATTCTGGAAAAACCCCTGCGTCTGGATGCCCTGAGAAGCACGCTCGCTCAGGCCCTGGGTCGATAACACCAGGGCTTGCACCTGGAATTGCAAACGGTAAAGGCCGGCATTCTATGTTTATTGTTGGTATTGGAGCTTCAGCAGGCGGTCTGGAAGCTCTGGAAAAGTTTTTTTGCAACTGCCCACCGGATACCGGCGCGGCCTTTGTGGTGATTCAACATTTATCGGCTGAGCACAAAAGCATGATGGCAGATCTGCTCGCCCGCCATACCAGCATGCCGGTGCAATTGGCAGAAAACAACCTGGCCGTGCAGGCCAACCGGGTGTACCTGATACCGCCAGGCAAAATCCTGCATTTCAAAAAGGGTCACCTGCTTCTTGAAAACAAACAGCCGCATGTGCTCACGCTTCCGGTAGATATCTTCTTTCAGGATCTGGCCAGAGACCAGGGCAATCAGTGCCTGGCCGTCATTCTTTCCGGCACCGGATCAGATGGCACCCGCGGCATTCATGCCATTCATGCAGCCGGTGGCCTGTTATTGGCCCAGGACCCCGAGGATGCCCGCTTTGATGGCATGCCACGCAGCAGCCTACAAACCGGCTTGATGGATGCAGTCCACTCTGCCGAAGAACTGGGTAAACGCCTGCCCGAGTACCTCAAGGTCGCTCACGCCACCCTACAAGAAGAAACAGCGCCCGAAAAGAAAACAGACGTACCAACCGCTGCAACTCGGTGGCCGGTTGACAACATCCGATCCGACCGACCAGGCGCGACTCTTTCCCCCTCTTTCGAGGAAAACCTGGAAGCCCTTTTTCACCTGCTGCAACAGTCTGCCGGAATCAATTTTCGTAGTTACAAGCGGGCCACCGTGCAAAGGCGGCTGGAACGCAGAATTCAACTGCTGCAACTGGATGGCCTGGCAACCTACCTGAATTATTTACAGGAAAAACCTTCCGAACTGGCCACCCTGAGAAAAGACCTGCTCATTTCCGTTACCAGCTTTTTCCGCGACGCGGACAGCTTTGCCTGGTTGCAGCAGGAAATACTCACCCCCTTGGTGCAAGAGCTACATGAGCAGAACAAGAGCCTGAGGCTGTGGACTGCCGGGGTATCCACGGGCGAGGAGGCTTACTCCCTGGCACTGCTGCTGCTGGAAATTTATGAGCGCCTGGAATTGCCCGCCCGGTTCAAGATTTTTGCCACCGATGTCAACCAGCGCAATATTGAACAGGCCAGCCAGGGCTGCTACCCCGAGTCCATTGCCACGGAAATCAACCCGGAAAGATTGGCACGCTTTTTTGATGTCGCCGAACAGGGCTTTAGCATTAAACCCTGGGTAAGACCCTACATTGTTTTTGCCCAGCACAATTTGCTGACCGACCCGCCCTTTACCCGCATGGATCTAACCATTTGCCGCAATACCCTGATTTACTTTAACCCGGTAACCCAGGCCGAAGTCTTGAGCCGCTTGATCTATGCCCTCAACCCCCAGGGTTACCTGTTTCTTGGCAGCAGTGAATCCATAGGCGACTTTACCAGCCACCTGGTGACCAAAAGCGAAAAACATAAAATTTTTCAACGCTCCAGCAGCAGTCATCAACTCAGCCTGACCGCCCACAGCGAACGCCTGCCCTATACGCCAATCAGCAAAAAAGACGCGCTGCTGATTCATAAAGCCCCCGCCAATCAGGCACAAGCAACGGAGTTATCCAGCATAGGTAGAAGCCTGGAGCTGTTGGTAGAACAGTATTCTCCTCCGGCTTTGCTGGTGAATGAGCAGCAAGCCATTCTGCACTTCTTTGGTCAGGTACAACCCTATCTTAATTTGAGTGCCGGCGATGCCAAAATGACCCTGGCACGCCTGCTGCTCAAGCCCCTGTTACCTGTTGCTGCAGCCCTGCTCTATAAGGCCATCAAGGATTCAATTCCCCTGGTTTCCGATTATGTTGAGTTAACCCCTGCGGCTGACTCACAGCCTGGCCAACAGGTGCGTCTTTTGGCTTACCCCCTGCCACCCGAGGCGGGTCAGGAAGAAAAACTGGCTTTGCTTTGTTTTGAGCTGCCCCGGGTGCAGGCCAGAGAACGCAAGCTGCTGAATATGGATACAGAAGCCCAGGACCGCATCCGGCAACTGGAAGGTGAGCTGGCCGCAACCCGTGAAAGCCTGCAGTCCACCATTGAAGAGCTGGAAACCAGCAATGAAGAATTACAGGCCACCAATGAAGAGCTACGTGCTTCCAATGAAGAACTGCAAAGCTCCAACGAAGAACTGCAATCCTTGAACGAAGAGCTGAATACCGTCAATTTTGAGTATCAGGAAAAGGTCGGCCTGCTCAACCGGCTCTATGCCGAGCTGGACACCATGTCACGCTCTTTGGGTATTCCCAGTATTTTTGTTGATGAAAAAATGCGGGTGACCCGTTTCACCAGAGATGTGAATCGCTACTTCAGGCTGCAGGATAGTGATTTGGGCCGCCCCCTGAGTGATCTCAACCACGACTTTGCCACCACAGATATTCTTGAACACTTTAAGCAGGCACTGATTGGTAGACAGGCTAGTGAGCACAAGATAACGACCCGTGCCGGCGCGGTGCTGCTGCTCAGAGTGCAAGCCTTCAAGCTGGATGGCCAAACCACGCTAGGGGCGGTGGGTAGCTTTATTGATATTTCCACCCTGCTTACCCCGCCTGCGGAAGAAAAAAAACATGAAAAAAGAAGCTGATTACTTAAAAAAACTCCGACAAAAGGCTGAAAAGGCCTTGCAGGAGGGCCAGCTTCTGGTAGACGACATCCTGGGTGGCGATAACTCGGCAGCTAAAAAGCAGGCGCTACAACACAGTGAGCTAACCGAAGAGCTGCGGATTTATCAGGCCGAGCTGGAGCTGCAAAACCAGGAGCTGCGCTTTTCACAACTCAGCCTGGAAGGCGAGCGCAGGCGCTACAATGCGCTGTTTAGCAACCTGCCGGTGCCGGCGCTGGTGATTGATGAATATGGCGTGATTCAGGAAACCAACCCCCAGGCCGATAGCCTGTTAATGATCACTCCCTCACAAAGGGTTTTTCAGCTTTCGCTCTACAAGTTTTTTACCCGCGATGCTGGCCTGTGGCTGTCATCCATTCTGCATGAAATCAGCCAGCCCGGCGAAACCCATGCCACCAGCCGTTTTTTTCAGAATGAACTCACCATTTACATCCACCGACGCGAAGTGAATGTACTGGTAAAAATGTCGCCCCTGCCTTCCGACTATCACCTGGATACCCGGGTGCTGGTTTCGCTTTTGGATATGACCGAGCGCCAGGAGCTGCTGGAAGAAAACAAGGTGCTGCAAAGTGTTCTTTCCCACAAGACCAAAAACCTGACCATGGGGTTTAACGAACAAAGCTTTGATGCCGCCGCTGCCAGCGTGTTGATCACCGATGTGCGCCACCGCATTCTTTATGTGAACCAGGCTTTTTGTAAAACCAGTGGCTACCGCCAAAGTGAAGTGCTGGGTAAAAGGCCGAATCTTTTGAGGTCGGAATACACCTCTGAAGAAACCTACCAGGATTTACGTTGGCACCTAGAAAACGGCTGCGTTTGGATTGGTCGCTTTACCAACCAACGCAAGGATGGCACCACCTGGACTGAACAGCGGGTGATTCAACCTTTTTTGGATGTTGAGGAGGAAATTAGCGGCTTTATTTCCATTGGTTTTGATTTGTCGCACCAAATTAGCCTGGAAGACCAGGTACAGCGGGTTGAGCGCATGGAAGCCATTTCCACGGTCATTTCTGGTTTATCGCATGAGTTTAATAACCTCTTGGGCACCCTCAATGGCTTAACCGAAGTCAACCTGGCCATGACCGGGGAAGACTCTCCCATCTACCCCAACCTGCAACAGGCGCGGATTGCCGGGCAGCGGGCAGAAACCCTGGTCAAACAATTGCGCGAAGGCACCCGCATTCTGGAACCCTCACTGAGCGTGGAATCTCTGGAAGATTTGCTCTTGAGCAAAAAGGATATTTTGCAATCGGCTACTTCTCCGGCACGCTTACGCATTCAAAACCTGAGCAACCGCCCCCTGTATGTAGCCATTGACAGTGCCTATCTGATGCAAACCCTGATCAACCTGCTACGCAATGCCCGAGATGCCTGCGAAAAAGTAGCCCAGCCCACCTGCTGGATTAAAACCGACCTTTATATGCAGCCGGAACAGGACGGCTATCGCCCCTATGCCGACCTCAAGGTCAGCGACAACGGCATGGGCATGACACCGGAAGTGCAGCAGCGCATTTTTGATCCCTTTTTTACCACCAAGGAAGCAGGCAAGGGTTCGGGTTTGGGCATGATGCAGGTGCTCAACTTCATTAAAGCCCATAAGGGGCTGCTGGATGTTCATAGCTACCCGGGCGAAGGAACCGAAATCACCCTGCGCCTGCCTCTGTCAGAACAAGAGCCAACTGCCAATCCGGAGCCAGAAGCATGAAAGACCCCATCGACAGCCTGGCTCCTGCATCCTTGATTCTGGTCATCGAAGATGATCCGGTTCAAGGGCACCTGCTAACCCGACTACTGCACAGCGCAGGCCACCCTGTTGAGTTGGCTAGCACGGCAGAACAAGGGCTGGAGCTGGTGCAGGAAAAAGACCCCGGGCTGGTGTTGATGGATGTCGAGCTGCAAGGCGGCATCAACGGCCATGAAGCCGTCAGGCGTTTACGCCAACTGGATGGCGACGACTGGCGACCGGTAATGATGGTCACCGCCAGAGACAGCGCCAGCGACTGGGAAAAAGCCGTGGAAGCAGGCGCAGATGACTACCTGGTCAAACCCATCGTCAAGCACCAGTTATTGCACAAGGTCGCCATTTTGCAGCGCCTTTACCGTGCCTGGCACCATCATCAGCAGGCACGCAAGCTGCAAGCCCTGGGTCAGGTGGCTGCCGGTGTTGCCCATGACTTCAACAACCTCTTGCAAGTCATCAAGGGCAATGTCCAGCTATTACACGAAACCTTTGCCGACAGCCAGGTGCTCACCGCCGAAGACCAGGCCAACCGCCTGACTCTGGAAGACATTGCCTATGCCGTGAACCGGGGACAAGACCTGGTCGAGCATTTGAGTATCTATGCAGACAATCGCCAGCCCCTGCTGGGTTGTCTCAACCTCAAACCCTGGCTAATCGGCTAT
>SKIX01000254.1 GCA_007116195.1 Marinospirillum sp.
GCTGGCAGCGCTCCACAAGTTGAGCTAGGCCACCTTCTGGGTCGCTACTTAAAAGAGGGGGGATACGTAGTATAATATTCTGTTCATTAGTTGCCACCAGCTGTTCTAATGCAATAAGTTGCTTGGCAGCTAAAGAGCTGCCCAAGGGTGAGTCTAGCTCGCTCACGGCTTCTTGGTCAGGGGCAAAAACCAGGTCAGAGGAAATCAGCACTAGCCGTGAATTGCGTGACTCACATAGCTCAACCAGTTGCGGCAGCCGTTCTTGCCAAAAACTCAGCTGAATTGCATTGCTTGCCAAGCCAGCTTCTGCCTGCTGGCCCAGTGGCAAGATAAACAAAAAATCGAAATCGGGCAGAACTAAAGGCTGGGTTTGAGAGTCTGCATTAAGAATCTCAAGGCTTGAATAGCGTACAGCTTCAAGTTCCAATGCCTGAAACAGAGCCTGATAGTCAGATAAGAATAAGATGCGCATGAGAAAAGTTTATTGGTTAAATAGGCTGTAAGTGTAGCATAGGACTTGGTTTAGGCGGCTAACAAGCTTGCAATTGACTCAGGATTGCATAACACTGAATAACAAATTAAAACATTTAGGGAAGAAGGTTTACAATGATGCATTTTACGAAAACTAAAGCAGGTAAAGGGTCGAATTTAAGAGTGCTGCTTGTTGAGGATGAGCCTGCAGATGCACACCTTGTTCGTATCGCCTTTAAGGAAAGCGCAATTGATGTAGAACTGGAGCGAGTCGTTGATGGACAAGAGGCGCTGGAGTTTTTACGTAAAGAACCCACTTTTCCTCAAGCCTTCAACCCTGACTTGATTCTGCTCGATTTGAATATGCCCAGAATGAACGGCAAAGAGTTGCTTAAGGCCTTAAAAGCCGATGAAAAGTTTAAACACTTTCCTGTCGTTGTATTGACTACCTCAGACCTAGATCGTGATATTGATGAATGCTACCAGCTAGGAGCTGCTGGCTTTATCACCAAACCTATCGATATTGACCAGTTTATAAAAATGATCAAAAGCCTTGGCGATTATTGGGGCAATATACTGCGTCTGCCAGAAAGAAACTTGGATCACTAGAGTCCACTACCTGAACTCAGCTGCTCGCCAAAAGTTAGTCGTAAACAGTTTGTATACCTCTAAATTGCTCAACTTCTTCCAGAAGTGTAAGTGTCGTCAATTTCATGGCATGTTGAAAATTTCTTAATGGAACTTGACTGATAGCAGTTTGCAGCCTCAGCGGCCTGCCTAGCTCAAAAAGATAGTAGAGCTCGTAAGAAGTCGAGGCCTTGCCAGCTTGTTCTTGCGTAATGGCGTAGCGGGGCAGAAGCGCAACCCCTTTGACAGGCCAGACTTGTTCGATCTGTTTAGCGCTTGAGTGCTGCTTAGAAGGTAAAGCAAGAGCTAGATAGCGCACCTCTTTTGCCAGATGCAGCTCCTTTTGCAGCCTAGCTTCTAGCTGCACAATAGCTCGCTGTTTGATGTGATACCAGTGTGCTTGGCCCTGCTCAAAGCGCTCTAAATACCCCTTGTCACGGCCTTTTTGGGGGCCTAAAGCAGCCGTTAGCGTTAAATCTGGATAGAGGGTTTGCTGCATGCTGCCGAAAGGAATACGCGCTGCTTCTTGTATGTATAACTGCTCAGCTCTTACTGCCGAAGAATAAGGCTGTTTGCGTGCATCCTGCTTATCAGGCACACCGATTTGATTTTTAAGAAAATCGAGCAGCCACTGATGACCAAAAGCCGAGCCTTCTTGAGGCGAAGGCAGCAGCGCAAAAGCACCAATACCAATTTCATCAATGACCTCGGCATAGGGGTTAGTTTCTTGGGTTTGATCAAAAAAGCCAGGGTACAAGGCAAAGGCACCCAATACGGGCCGGCTTTTTTCAACCAGCTTTTTAGACGCAGCGCCTGAGCTTCTACTCCCTTCAGTCTGCTGGCTTAGCTGAATCAGCGCGTCTCGGTAGCGGTGCATTTGGTTAATCGCATCATCTGGGGCATAGTCCTTAAACTGAATATCGAACTCATCCGCTAGATCAAAACGGCTCTTGTCAGTTTTAATTCTGTACTTAGCATCAAACAGCCAGATAAAAGATTGACCCTGATCAGAAGGCTGCCCTGCCTGAGGAAAGGTGACTTCCAAAACAATATCAGGCTCTTGGCTGACGAGGTAAGAACGTATGGGCTGGCCTTTTTTGGTAAATTTAGGCTCATGCGCAAGGCGTGCGCTGGTGCCATCACTGCGTTTAAAGCAAAAGGCACCGGCAAAGCCATCCTTTAATTTGTACTCAAAAAAATCATTCTGCGACAGCTGAGCAGCAGGTTGATTTGGGTCTAGCTCAAAACCCAGTTCCTCTTCAAGTAGCTGCTTTAAGGATAAAAAGCACCAAATCTCATAAATCTCAGCGATGGACTTCATAGAAATACTGGCCTGGCTACCAAAAACATCCAAGTAAAGTTTAAGTTCCTGCCAGATGCGGTAAACACTGCTATAGCCGGTCTTTTGCTGAAGAACAAGCGACTCGCGCTTCAAGCCAGCATAGTCACCCACTTCCGTTAAGAAACTGGACTGGAGTAGCTTTTGTAAGGGCTGCTGCCACGCATGAAGCTCATCTAAAAAGGCATCCGAAAGGCGCTGCTGTTCTGGTGCCTGATTGTTGGCTCGTAATTTGGCCTCAAATTGTGCCAGCTGTTTTTTGCTTCGGCTGACGGCCATCTTGATAAAGCGATTTTCAGGCGTGTCCACGCTTAGCTTTTTGCGCTCAACCCGGTAGTTTTTGTGATGGAGTCCCTGAGCCAAATCCTGCTTAACCCGTTCGCCTAATTTTGGCGATAAGCGGCCTTTCAGTTTTTCTGCTTTGACTTGAGCTACCAAGGGTTGCAGTCGGCTATGGGGTGCAGCGCAAATGAGCCTTAAGCCCTGCTCAAAACGCTGACGCAGCCGCTCAAAGTTTGCTAGCCACATTAAAGGGAAGTGGCCAGACTGCTTGCTGATACCAGCCTCCTGCTCGGTTTTCTCAACCAGACTAAAGCGCCACAGCTTGTAATGACGATCAATCGCCTCATACATGGCCGGCAGGTCTTGATGCAAAGCCATTTTGGTGGGCAAAATTTCAAACGCAAAATGCTGTTTAAAAACCTGGCCTGCAGCCTCATACTCAAGGGCTAAACGCAGCCAGCCGACATCATTGCCGGTATTCAAAGTGCCGGAAAGCCGTGCTGGGATGATGCCCCTTGGGGTTGGTGTTTCAGGGGTAAAGCGAAACGCATCACTGATCGCTCGGCTACGATGGACTAGCTTCGCCAAGGAAGTCGGCCTAAAAAATAGCCACTCAAATTGATACTGGGTATTTTCAAAGAACAAGGGCGATGCAAGGGTATGAAAAGCAATAGGAGACAGAGCTTGTGTGCTTTTAGCTAGAGTAAGCGCCGGTGAAAAGCGTAACTCTAGGCCTGGTGGCTTGATGGGCTTATCTTCAGCTAAGCGGCTACGCTTTCTCAGCGTTTGCTCATAGGTCTGCGCCCGAGCCGTAATATCCTTGGCCCAAATAGACAATTCAAAATCTTGGGTGGTTAATTTGAGTAACTCCGGCATGCTGCCACCGTCCCTTGAGCTGGGCTAAAAGCTTAAGGCCAAAAGCTTGTAAAAGTTGAATCGTCTAGGCGCTGCTTCATCCAAGCCAGTTTTTGCCGAGTGCGACAAGGTATGTGGACAGCCTCAAGCATTTGCTCTTGCTCACCAGAGGCTTGGCGCTCGCGATAGAGATCTGGCCGCAGTTTCCCCTGCTCAGCATCCCAGATAGGTGCTAGCTCTTGGCTTAAGGCAGCTTCTAAAGTAGTTAGCAGGCATTTACCTTCTTTGGTTTTAAGCTTGTCAATATCACCCTCAATTCGTGGCAGTACCTTGCACATCAAAAAATCATCCCAAACAGCTTTAAGAGCCAGGTCATCTTTAGGCTGGCTGCAAATGACTGCCAAAAAAAGTTCATTCAGGGCGCGATAGGCAAGCTCAAAGGGTGTTCTTTCCAGCACACGGTTAATATTGGTTAAGAAAGCAAGGGTTTTAGAACCATCAGTATCTTTAGTAAGTTGCAACTGATCCCGAGTAGCCTGAGCAAGCCTTGGATAGCTCAGGGTGCTGTTAACAATAGTGGGTGCAAAAAACTCATCGTAACGGTTAGGAAAGAATTCGCCAAAATCAAAACTCAAAGCGCGATCAATGACTTTGCGCGAAAAGCCGTGAGTGGTTTCATCCATATTGACTGTACCGGCAACAATCAGGTTGAAGGGCAGGCTCATACCGTAATCACAAATAAATTCCCAAAGAGCGTCATAGGCAGGAGAATCAAAGCCTAAGTCTGTTCTAAGCTGCTCTTTATTGGCAACTGAGCTAATCGTTGAAGGTTTGAGTAGGGCATCACACCGATAATAAAAGGTGTCGTCTTCCCAAAGCCACTCACGGGTTTCCAGCACGGATAAATAATCGGCAAAATACTGCTCTACTGGGGCTAGATTCATTTCATCCAAGCACAACCAGTAGGGCGGAATGCTATTAAGCATCTCCTCCGCTCCACTCACTAGCGGGTAGCTGTCGCTTGGCTCCGAGTTCTCAGCATTGAGCGTAAGACCAGCATCGATAAGCGCACGCCAAGCTTTTGCTATAAATATAAGAACATCAGTGGTTACAAAGCGTGCCTCACCCTCAAGCCTAGAAACATAGCCTAATAGGTCGCTAGGTTCGTGCCAATCTGGGCGAACCGAGGTTAAGCAGTAGGTTTCAGCGAGGCTGCCGCTGGTTTTTGCCTGCTCGCGAACGAAGCGGGTTTTACCTGTACCAGAAATACCTGCAAGGAGGAGGAAGGGTTTGCTGAGACTTACGCTTGTGAGAGCAGGCTTGTTTTCTGGATGCTCGTCGGCGTTTTCTAGGAGGTACTCACAAATTTTCTGAAGGGTTGAGTCGTAGCCCAGAATGTATTTGTCGAAGCTTAAACCCAGTTCATCAAAAAGGTGCGAATCGTGGTGTTCGCTCCAATTTTTTCTGGAAATGTCCCAAACGGTGATTTGGTTTTTATTGATGGCATTTAACAATGCTTCGATGATAGCAACGGGGATAAATCGCAGTGGTTTTCCATCTTGACCGCCCCGTACATAAATTAAATCCTTGGATACCTTTTCAATCTTAATGGCCCGAGCCCCACTTCCCAACTCGATGCCTTCTTTAAGTTTTAATGTTGCCAAAAGCTTGCTCCTATGATTGTAGCTGGCACCTTTATCCTTGCACCAAGCCAAAACAGTCAGCATTAAGGAAACGCTGAACAAATGGCTTCGCCTTCGCACAACTCATTGATTTTAAAAGATCTGAGCACTCAGAAATCGAATTAATCAGTGTTTCCTTAAGAGGTTAATTGGAAGCAGTATGCCATTTGTGTATTGGCTTGGTAACTAACAATCTGCAAGAAATCAACAGCCATAAAAAAGCCCGATGCCGGCTTGGTTTGGCGATCGGGTTTTTAATGGTTACGCGTATTTTCGCGACGGCGGCGTTTGAACTCAATAGCTAATCTTTTGTTTTAATAGTAATTTTATTTTCAGGATTTGATTAGGCATACACCAGGGCATACACGGTGCTGGCTGCTGGGGGTGTTCAACACCCATTTTGCTGCTTATTTTCTGCACTACACAAAGAATATAGGGCTGGCTGGAAAAAATATCTGTTGTGGCCTGAGCCTGGTTTATCGCTTTCCACGCTGGCGGCGGTTCAAGAGCTTTGTTTAACCTGCACCAGAACCACCCCAAAATAGGGTGGATGGGTGCGAACTGCGAACCGGAATTAAAATCCGGTGGGTTCAAATGCGATTTATCCGCTGTACTGTATCGGGGTAGCTGGCCACCAACTTAATGAGCAGCGCCGCCTGCGCATTTGGTTTGGCCTTCTTGCGCTCCCAGTTTCTTAATGTGGCGGTACTCGTGCGGATTGCTTGAGCAAAAACAGCCTGGCACATATTTAGTTGCTCCCGAATCCTTACAATGTCTTCAGCGGTAATTTCTGGAGCTGGCTTTGCCTCAGAAGCAATCTGGCGCAAGGTGAGCTTTCCTGTTCGCCGCTCCTGCATTTCGCCCACTCCATGCATTAATTCATCAAGCAGGTTACGTTTATTCTTGCTCATCGTGGATACCTCTTTTTCTCAGCTCATCAGTAAAAGCTTTTTAAGCTGTTATCGGATTATAGGCAACTTGCCTAGCTCTATCAGTTTCGCTTGAGTATTCCGCTACTCACTTTCTGCACTACACAAAGAATATAGGGCTGGCTGGAAAAAA
>SKIX01000076.1 GCA_007116195.1 Marinospirillum sp.
AGAACAACAAACGAGGTGTACCCATGAGCCGAACTAACTTTCCTCGCTTGAGCTTGCTTGCTCTTGCCATCGGCGGGCTCTCCGCCCCCACCCAAGCTGCTAATTTTGAACTCGGTGATTTCCGTGTTCAGGTCGACTCACAAATTTCAGTGGGTGCCAGCTTCCGAACTGAAAGCCGCAATAATGACTATATTGCTGCTGGCACTTTAACAGCGCAAGGCAAAACACCTGGCAACGCACCCAATGCAATACTTCAAGGTGCTGGGCTTGCATCCAATCCAAGCTATCAAGGTAATTCTTCTAGTAATACTGATGATGGCAATATGAATTTCGATCGAGGCGATGCCTTTTCACAAGTCATTTCAGGCAACCACGAGTTCAGCATTTCGCACAGCAGCTTCCGTAACCTGGGTGCAAATATTGGTGTTCGCTATTGGTATGACCGGGCTTTAGACCGTTTAAGTGGTTCACCAGATGATGCAGGCATGGTTGATGACTGGAAGGGCACCACCGCCTTTGATGATGCCAAGTCCGGCATCGAGCTGATGGATGCCTATGTTTGGGGTGAGTTTGATGTCATGGGTCGCCCAGCTCAAATACTCTTAGGTCGCCATGTGCTTAACTGGGGTGAAAGCACCTTTATTCAGGGCGGACAAAACGTTGCCAACCCTATAGATGTGCCCGCTTTGCGCCGACCTGGTGCTGAGATCCGTGACGGGCTATTACCGGTCAATATGATTTCCGGCTCTCTTA
Source organism: Marinospirillum sp. (assembly GCA_007116195.1). Next base: position 754 of record SKIX01000076.1, read on the forward strand.
GTCTAGATGAAATGGGTAACTGGACGCTAGAGGGCTACTATCAGTTTGAGTGGGAGCGTACTCGTGCCGACGCCTGTGGTACCTTCTTCTCCAATAATGACTTCGCTTCAGAAGGCTGCGGGCCAGTGTACTTTCAAAGTGGCCTATCTGAACAAGACAACTTAATTGAAGCTGTCGTCGGTCAAGCTCCTAGAGCAGCTGACAATACGCCAAGCGATACAGGTCAATGGGGTATTGCACTCAAATGGTATGCAGAACAACTTAATGGCACCGAGTTTGGTTTGTCTGCTCAAAATGTGCATAGCCGTTTACCTTATGTTGGCGGCATTGTTAGTAAAGGCGTAGTGCCGGATGCTTTAGCTCCTGTGCTGGCTGGGTTAGACATTGAAGGCGACCAAGAAACTTTTTATGAGGTCGACTTCCCTGAGGATCAAAAAATATTCAGCGCATCCTTTGCAACTCTTTTGCCAACAGGTACCGCTTGGTCCGGCGAGTTCACTTACCGACCTGATGCCCCCGTACAAATCAATGCTAATGATGTTCTGGTTAGAGGGGCTGTAGGTAACCTTACTGCATTGAAAAACGCTGATACAATCCTTCAACAGCAAGTTGACACCACTGCAGCCACCACCAAGGAGCAGGTTCTGATGTCCGGTGGCACACTAACGGCTCAGCAAGCAGAGGCAATTGTTAATAACCTGGAGAATGCTGCTGGTCAGTATGATCGGTTCACTGGCTTAATGCCTAGTGAAGCTGCTGCACTAGAAGCTGGCCCTAACAAAGGCTACCAAGAGTTTGATGTCTTTCAATTCCAAAGCACTTTCATTCATGACTTTAACCAGGTTCTAGGTGCCAATAACCTACGCATGATTGGTGAAGTTGGCTTCACCTATGTCAATGACTTACCTGACACCTCAGAATGGCGCTTTGGACGCTCATCGATCTATGGATCTTATGGCAAAGAAGCTAGCATCAATAGCACAGATGATGCCGCAAAACTACAGTCTGATGAGTATAAATTTGCCGACAACGGCTATGTCACTGACTTTTCTTGGGGTTACCGTTTGGTCGGTCAACTGGAATACAACAATGCCTTTATTGGCGGCTTAACGCTGAAGCCTACCCTTTCTTGGAGCCATGATGTCAGCGGCTATGGCCCTGAGCCTGGCAGCCAGTTTTATGAAGGCCGGATGATTCTGGGCACTGAGTTGGCTGCAGAATACCAAAACACCTATTGGGGTCGTATTGGCTACACCCACTACCTGGACACCGATTACTGGGACTTAGATGATCGCAATTTTGTCAGTGTCAGTGTGGGCATGGATTACTAAGCAAGCGACTCAACGAATAAAAATAAGGTGAACTTTATGAAGCGCACAACCAACAAAATGACTTTTCGACTAACAGGTTTAGCAGCAGCTTTCATGGCAGCCGGTCTGCTAGCCACTACGGGTTCCCTCCAGGCTGCTGAGCGCCTGGGCGGCAGTGAACTGACTCCGATGGGTGCGGAGCGGGCGGGCAGTGCTGATGGTCGCATTCCTGCCTGGGACGGTGGCCTGCGTGACGGCCCCGGCAATTGGCGGGACGGCTACGGCAACCCCTTTGCCGATGAAGAGCCCCTGTATGTGATCACCGCTGAGAACTACCAGGAGTATGCCGAGCGCTTGGCACCCGGTCAAATTGAAATGCTGAAGACCTACCCGGACACCTTCCGGATTCCGGTTTACCCCACGCACCGCACGGCAGCCTACCCCGAGCGCATCTACGAGCAGGTGAAGGCCAATGCGTCCAGCGCCCGACTGGTGGAAGACGGCAACGGGGTGGTGGACTTCACGGAAGTGACGCCCTTCCCGCAGCCTGAAACCGGGGTCGAGCTGGTCTGGAACCACTCCACCCGTTATCGCGGCCCCGGTGCCGAGCGTGAAGTGACCTTGGCCACACCCCAGTCCGGTGGTAGCTACACCGCTGTGACCATGAATGAAGAGTTCATGTTTATTGCCGATGCCGAAGAAAACACCCTGTTCCACTTCCTGCAATCGGTCACGGCTCCGGCCCGTCTGTCGGGTACGGTGCTGCTGGTTCAGGAAACCATGAACCAGGTGCTGGAGCCGCGCCGCGCCTGGATCTACAACGCCGGTCAGCGCCGTGTGCGCCGCGCACCCCAGGTGGCTTATGACGGTCCAGGTACGGCGGCAGACGGTCAGCGCACCTCCGATGGTCTGGATGTGTTCAACGGCGCACCGGATCGCTACGAATGGAATCTGGTTGGCAAGAAGGAAATGTACATTCCCTACAATGCCTTCAAGCTACTGAACACTGATCTGAGTAATGATGACATTATTCAGGCCGGCCACCTCAACCCCGACCACCTGCGTTATGAACTGCACCGGGTCTGGAAGGTGGAAGGCACCCTGCGTGAAGGTCAGCGCCATATCTATGAAAAGCGCGTGATGTACTTTGACGAGGACACCTACCAGCTGGCCCATGTTGATCAGTATGACGGGCGTGGCAACCTGTGGCGGGTGTCTGAAGGCCACAAGGTGCAGTTCCATGATGTGGAAGTGCCCTGGTACGCTGCGGAAACCATCTATGATTTGGTTAACAACCGCTATATTGTATCTGGCTTGACCAACGACACTCGCGGTTATAACTGGGATTACAGCCCACGCGCCAGCAACTTTACTCCAGCCGCATTAAGGCGTTCTGGCGGACGTTAATCTGGCTTAACCCTTGCTTTCGCTATTCAACCTCGCTTAGTTTATCAGGTTGATTCGAAAGCAAGGGTGCTTCATGCCGACTGCCAGCCAACTCCGACCACCTGCTTTACCTCTGGCTCTAATTCCCAGGCCCAGGCTAGCCAACCTTTTTGCAGAGTCTAAGTGCCTTTACTTACTTGAAGCCCCCTCAGGCTACGGCAAAACCCTGCTCATGCAGCTCTGGCTAGCCAAGAAACCAACTCACTGCCAGCAGTGGCTGCATTTAACCCACTTAGAACAAAACCCAGTCAAGTTTGAGAAGCTATTGCTGCTCGCTTTACAGGGCCTGCTTAGCCCTCAGAGCCAGCCTGCACCCCTTGGCTTTTTTGAGCTTTTAGAAGCCTTGGATCAAGAGTTGCAGGAGCCTTGTTGGTTAGTCATTGATAATGCTCACCAGGCTAATAGCCAGCCAGCAGCGGCCCTTTTAAATCAACTGCTTAATCATCGCCCCCAACAGTTAAACCTTCTGCTGGCGGGTAAAAGTCTGCCACAACTCAAAACAACGCGCTTACGCCTGCAAGACCAGCTGGTAGAACTAGATGCCGAGCAGCTAAGCTTTCAGCCTGAAGAGGCCCTGCTTTGCTTCGAAAGCTGGCACCCAGAGTTTAACTGGCTAGAACAAGCGAACCATTATCAGCGCTCCCAAGGCTGGCCTGCTGCACTTAAATTACCCGCGTCCCTCTGGCCGACCTGGATCGCTGAAGAAGTGCTTCAAGACGCTTCTCTTGCTAGTCAACACTGTTTACTACAGCCGCGCTCAGCAACCCCGAATAACCGAGTAGCCAAAAGTGCGCCTTTGATCTGGTGGGGTAAGGCTGAACTGTCGCAGGCTTATCTGGATCAGCAACAACAACTGGTTCATTCCATAACAGCCAAGCAAGCGCAAACAGCCATTGACGCCTTAAGACAGCTGACGTGGAGCAAGTGTTTACAGGGGCAACCGCGTTCAGCACGTGGCTATAACCGCAAAGCTCGGCAATTGGCACTGGATCAACAGCTAGAGACCAACAACGACTCCCGTTTGGTTTGGGATCAAGCTTTCATTGAGGCCAGTAAAGGCCACCTGCAGCTTGCTGCCCAGTTGCTCCCTTCCAGGCTCCAAAGAAATGATCCTAACGCAGCAGCCCACTATCTTTTAACAGGCTATTTAGCCTTTCTACAGGCTAGAACAGAGGAGGCTCACAAGGCTTTGCGAGCCTGCTTGCTGGTCAGCGGAGAGCACCAGCCTTATATCTTTGTGCAGGCCTTACTCGGTCTAGCAAGAAGCCTAACTCTGGAAGCTGAGCCTCAAGCAGCTTATGAACTGCTCAATCAAGCAGAGCAGTTTTTACTTGCCAGCTCGCTAAACGATAATAACTGGCAAACCGCCATCACTTTGACTAAAGCTCAAATCTGGTTACATGAAGGTAAACTAGACTTGGCTTTTACCTGGCTAAGCCAACTTCACCAAACCAGCCTTGAAACTGGAGCTAAATCTCTCGACCTTGCGCTAACCTTAACCAGGGTTCAACTAGGACTCAATAAAGCTGCCGAAGCTTTGGAAGTGTTGAACTGGCTAAAACCTCAACTACCCGAGGCTGCAACCGCCCCTCAACGCGTACATTTTCAAGTGTTATTGGCTCTGGCTTTAGCCGACAGTCGGCAAATGTCCTTAGCGCAAGAAACTCTGCAGACTGCGCTGCAAGCAGCAGCACCTGAAAGCCTGCTGTTACCTTTTTTGGAAAGTACGCCAACGCTAGGTGCTTTAGCCCAAGAGGCAGGCAAAAAACTAGCCAGTGGCTCGGACTTGTATTTTTTTACTCAGCAACTGCTCAAGCGCCTACAGCTGCAACCCTTAAGCCAGCCACAAGACTTAAAAAACAAGCTATCCAGCCGAGAGATGGACGTATTACGCCTGGTTACTCAAGGGCTCTCTAATGAAGAAATAGGTCAACGGCTGTTTATTTCCGTACATACCGTAAAAAGCCACCTTAAACACCTAATGAAAAAGCTCTGCGTTCGCTCGCGCACTCAGGCCGTTACCCGCGCCCGAGAGCTGCGTCTTCTTTGAAGCAGTGTTAAGATAGTAACCAATTTTACATACACCCTGGAGCAGGTCGCAAAGCCTGCCAAGGTCAGAGGATAAGCTTTTGTCACACCTTCCCGTAATCATTGGCATGGGCGGGGTCAGCCCAGCAGGCCGTACATCAGGTCACCAAGGGTTTCGTCGCCTGTTGTTACCACAACTTGCTGGCACTCAGCAGCAGCAAACCCTGCTATCTCTGGCTAGCTTAACGGGCTTGGCTCATCAGGTCGCAGATAACCAGTGGCGCACACCCGAGGGCCAGTTATCGACTGAAGCGCTCTTAGCTCGTCATGGTCAGGCGTTACAGGATGCCAGCCTGATCCGCCGCATTCACCCCCACTGGTTTGATGTTCACGCCCACCCAGCAACGCGAAGCCTGGATTTCAACCCAACAGAAGACCCTATACGTTTTCGCTTGCGTCGCCGTCAATTGCCTGAGCAGCTGCCCCTAGGCTGGTCCGTACAGGATCTACCAGGCAATGAAGTTGAAGTCACTGTCAATCAAAGCTTTTCAGCCACCCTGTCTTCATCACGAGAAGCGCTAGTGCAAGCTGCTGGTATGCTGCCAACTGGCTTTAAACCGGGTGCTCATTATCGCAGCGCCAACCACCCCCGCGCCCTGCAAATGGCCATCTTTGGCGCTTCAGATTTGCTGGGGCAAACTGGAATTCCTTGGCAACAAATCACCAGCCATGTACGCCCCGACCAAATCGGAGTTTTTGCTAGCAACTCGATTGGTCAGCT
>SKIX01000034.1 GCA_007116195.1 Marinospirillum sp.
AAGGTGGCTTGGAGGTTGTCAGCCAGGTGCCACGTTTGCAAAAAGTTTGTCAGCGCTTGGCTGGGCAGGGCGTGGATGTTTCCTTGTTTATTGATCCTGATGAGCAACAAATTCTTGCAGCTAAGGCTGCCGGTGCACCGACGATTGAGCTGCATACCGGTGCTTATGCGGATGCTTGTTCGCCGGCTGAGCAAGCTGAAGAACTCAAGCGGATAAAAAATGCCGCTGCTTTTGCACTGGACCAAGGTTTGGTCGTTAATGCGGGTCACGGGCTGCACTATCATAACGTCGAGGCTATAGCTGCTATTCCCGGTATCCATGAATTGAACATAGGTCATGCCTTGATTGCCCAGGCCGTTTTTGTTGGTTTGGAGCGAGCCGTTAAAGAGATGCGCGAGCTTATGGAGCGCGCACAAAGCCTGAGCCGCTAATGTCGTTAACGTCTGTTACAAACAGGCTGCAAGCCTGGTCAGCACCCTATCGCGACCGACGTATGCTGACTTTGCTGGCTCTGGGGTTTTCCAGCGGCCTGCCCGCGCCGCTGGTTTTTTCTAACCTCTCTATTTGGTTAAGAGATGTAGGCGTTAGCCGAACGGATATAGGTTTGTTTGCCTTGGCTGCAACGCCCTATGCGATTAATTTTTTATGGGCACCCTTGATTGATCGTTTGCGCCTACCCTATTTGTCTTCGCGCTTTGGTCGCCGCCGTGGCTGGGCACTCTTCACTCAGTCATTATTAATTTTGGCGATCGTTTTTTTATCTTTAACTCGGCCAGAAGAAAACCTCTACCTCGTTGCTCTAGGTGTGCTTTTTGTCACCTTTGTCTCTGCAACACAAGATATTGTCATTGATGCTTATCGTATTGAGGTTCTAGAACCTCACCAGTATGGTGCTGGTTCAGCTGCGGCCATCTGGGGCTGGCACCTGGGGGGAACACTCATTGGTGCTGCTGGCGGGTTATATCTTGCGGAGTATTTTGGCTGGAACCTTGCCTATTTACTTCTTGCCGGCGGGGTAGTAATCGGTATGCTCGCTGTCTTGCTGAGTCCTGAACCCCAGCGGGCACCTCCAGCAGAAACGCTTGCTGAAGAGTCTCGAGCTTTGGCTTATGTTGAGCGTTGGCGTGAATTGCCTGAGAAGCTGAGGCATTTTTTAGGTTGGATTTATATCGCGCTCCTGGCTCCTTTTGCTGAGTTCACACGGCGAAAAGGCTGGATCTGGATACTCGCGTTTATTTTTATTTTCAAGCTGGGCGATGCGCTTTTAGGCCGCATGTCAGGTGTGTTTTATCGAGAGCTAGGTTTTAGCCTGACTGATATAGCCGAGGTCGCCAAGGTCTATGGCTTTACCGCCAATATTATCGGTATTGTCCTGGGCGGAGTGCTGGTTGCTCGTGTGGGTCTGCTTAAAGCGCTGTTTATTTCAGGCCTGGCCACAGCAGCCACCAATCTGACCTACTCCTGGTTGGCGGTTTCAGGGCAATCCTGGCTGGTGTTTGTACTGGCTGTTGCTTCGGATAACTTCACTACGGGGTTGGTTACGGTTGCTTTTGTAGCCTATTTATCCAGCCTGTGTAATTCAGCCTACACAGCAACTCAATACGCCTTGCTGGCGTCTCTGGGTAACCTGGCACGCATCTGGTTTTCGGCATCCAGTGGCTGGATGGTGGATAGCCTCGGTGGTGATTGGGCACTCTTTTTTGTGATCACTGCTGTTATTGCATTGATTGGTTTACCTTTGCTCTGGGTATTGATGCGTTACTTTCCAGCGCCCTTGCAGGTACGCCAGGCAAAAGCTAAGGGTGGAGGGTGAGTTATGAGCTGGTTTAACTCTAACAAAGAGCGCCAAGACCGTGCGCGCGTGTCCCTTGACCGAGAAGGTAATGAGCAAATAGAGCGGATTAGTCGGGTGGTACATCGCATCCACTGGACTCGAAACCTGCTCGGTATTGTTTGGACCGCTGGGCCGGTCACCTTGCTGGGACTTTATGGCGGTTTCTATGCCGCCTATGGTAAGTCACCGCCAGGGCAAACACTTCTGTATTTTTTCTTGTTTACCCTGTTTTCTGGTTTGTTGGCGTTTAGCGCTAAGGTCATTTATGACATGACCCGTGGCCACGTTCAGGAGCAGGCTCAGCAAGATGTCAGTGAAGCCATTGACAAGCTGGCAGATCTTATACTGGCTGTGCGTGACTTGATCGTTGAAAGCTTTGAAGAAGGTGAGGCTCGCCAGCGTGAAGCTGCATTGCAACTGCTAAGGCGCATAGAGCTAACGCCGGATGGCGTGGCCTTTGCTGCTCAGGAGTTAACTGGTGATAGTGAACTGGCCAAGATTCTTGGGCGCGTAGAGACTTACCGTCGGGCAGGGCTCTATTCAAGGGTACGCGATTTAAATCGTCAACATCGAGAAAGAATTGAGTTGGCACTGGAGTGGTTGAATGAGGTCTCACCTGAAGCAGCCAGTGTGCTTAGAGAGCGCTTTAATGGTGAAGCACCTCAGCTGGAAAAGGGGGTGCCGCGTGATGACTTTTTTATTGAACGTGTACTTGCTGCCATTGAAGAAGATAACCTGTTGTTAATGACCTTGCAGGATGTTGAGGAAATGCTGATCCTCGCTTTTGAGCTAGTGAATGGTCGCGAAATCCCCTTATTAATCTTTAGCTACTCTGGGCAATGGAAACTGGCCCGTGCTTTGGATGACCTGGAGCAAAAGCGGAGCCAGTATCGTATTGCTCAGGCCAGTGGCAGTAACCGCTTAAGAGCTTTAGCTGGATTTTTAGTAGAGACCGATGAAGCGACCCATGATGAATTGCCCAATGGGCTTTCTGCTCAAGAACTGGTAACTCGCGTTGAAGAAATTCTTGACCGCTTAGCCTTGGAGGTAAGCCAATTAGCACGCCAGTCCAAAATAAAAAAGTTGCCATCGACTCTTCCGCTGCGTAATAAAGCCGAGGTTTTAGGTAAGTCTTTAAACCTTTACAAGGCAGCGCGCCAAGGCTATCAGCAGCTAGGTAAAGCCCATGCTGGCCTTTTGGAGGCATCTGAAGAGTGGAATAAGCTGGCCGATAAGTTTGGCGATGAAGCCAGTAAACTGCGCCTAGGGCCGGGTCGTATGGGTCTGCGTATTTTGGAAAAGGTGACCTACTTAACCGATGAAGAAAAGGTCGCGGTTTGTCAGCACCTGGTGAGCTACTTACAGGGTGAAGAGCTCGAAAAGCGGGGGCGGCGTTTTTTTACCCGTCAAAATGGTCGCTCTCGCCCTTTAACTCTGGAAGGAGCAAGGCAGCTGGCTGTTGAAGTAGCCCTGGCTTTGGAACCACATATCCATTTGTCGCGTCCGGGCGTACAACGTGGGATAAATGCCACCAATGCGACCTATTTGGGGGGGTTAGAGCCGGATATGAGTGCAGCAGAAAAAGCTGCTTTAGGCGCGGCTATGGCCACGGAAGTGCAGCAAGATATGAGCCATGCTGCTGAGCGTTTAGCGGTTGCGTTAATCAAGCACTATCGAGTGGACTTAACGGATGAAGCGAAAGAGTTCTTGATTGATGCTTACGGAGCGAGGCGGCAAATGCTGGAAATGCTATCAGGCTACGAAGCCAGTTCAGAAAAAACGGCCGTTAGTTTTTTAAGTTTGCGTCCACCCAAAGTTTCCGCACTGAAACGTGAATGGTACCGTGCCTTGATCAAGGCACGTCAGCAATTAGGTTAAGGGTTAGGTCATGAATCAACATTTAGCGATTTTAGGTGCAGGTTCCTTGGGTTTGCTTTATGCCTCGCGACTGGCTCGTACTGGGCGCTCTGTGACCCTGTTAACTCGACCACAACGAGCGGCCGAGCTGAGCCTGGGTGTTGCCTTGAAGGAGTCGCCAGCAGGCTTGGGGAAGCGACAATTTATGCGGGTGATGACGCGCCCTGAAGATGTTGTTCCTGTTGATTGTCTGCTGGTGGCAACCAAAGCAGGACAAGCTGCAGCTGCGGTACAGGACTGGCAGTCTGCTTTGGCAGAGGATGCGCAGCTGCTGTTGCTGCAAAACGGCATGGGCAGTCAAGCCGAAGTGGCCAGTCAGCTGGGGCCGCAACAGACACTGTTAGCTGCGAGTGTGACTGAAGGTGCTTATCTTGAAAACCCAACGACTGTAGTCCATGCAGGTAAGGGAAAAACTCAGTTGGGGCGCTGGTCAGGGCCTGACAAGGGGGCTGCTTTGGCCTGGGTCAGTCGTTTAACGGCTGCCGGCCTAGAGGCTGAGTTGGCGGAGCCAATACGGCCAGTGCTGTGGCATAAGCTAGCGCTTAATGCGGTGATTAATCCTTTAACAGCAGTGCACCGAGTTGAAAATGGTGCCCTAGCCGGACGTGAGTTTAGGTCTCAAGTACAAACCCTGGTGGATGAGGTTTTGACTGTGTTTAAGCGGTTGGGTATTCCTGAGCCAGAGGGAGGGCTGAGCTACCGTGTTGAGCAGGTCATTTTAGCGACGGCGACTAATCGTTCCTCCATGTTGCAAGATGTTTTAGCGGGCAGGCCAACTGAAATTGACTATATTACAGGTGCGCTACTGAAAGCAGCTCGACCTTTTAAGGTGTCTTTACCGGTAAGCCAAGCTCTCTATCAGCAAATTAAAGCGGGCGTATCGCCTTAAGTGGCACTTCTAAGCGCTGCTGCTGGTGCAACAAATTCAGTAGCAAAATGACCCTCTCATCACCTTTCTTTTTACTGAAAATTGCTTCCAGGCCCTGAAAAGGGCCCGTTTCAATCACGACTGGATCACCTTGATTAAATAGAGACTCTGCTTCAGGAAGGAGGCGCTGTTTCAGCTCCACAATCAGTTGTTCGCTAACCTGTACGGGCTGCTGCCCAAAAGTTAGCAGTTTAAGAACACCCCGAGTTGAGCGTAAGGGCCGCCAATTATCCGTGACATCACTTAAATGAATGAACAGATAATAGGGAAAGAGGGGCTCTTCAACAGTGACCAGCTTGCCGCCACGAAGCTTTTCGGCCGTTAAGGTGGGATGAAAGACTTGATAGCCTTGGTTTTGTAAATTTTCAGTGGCACGAAAAGATTCTTTGGCTTTGCATTGAATCACATACCAGTTGCGTTGACTCATGATCACTCCCCTGATGCAACCGCGCACCTTAACGCTAGTTGTGGCCAAGCGCAAGGTCTTCAAGCCTGTCGGTTCTTGTGGCCGAAGGGTATACTAGCCAACAAATGTTAACCTGTTTAAGGAGTTGAATTATGCCTTCATTTGACGTGGTGTCTGAGCTTGATAAGCACCAGGTAACCAATGCGGTCGACCAAGCCAACCGTGTGGTGGGTAATCGTTTCGATTTTAAAGGCGTTGATGCTCGTGTTGAAGCCAGCACCCCAACTGAGTTAATGCTACACGCGGAAGCCGAATTTCAGGTCCAGCAATTGCTGGATGTGTTGCGTAATGAATTGGTGCGCAAGGGTATAGATCTTACCTGCCTGGAAGAAGGAGAGGTTGTTGAAGCCAATAAGTCGGCGAAAATGCCAGTTAAATTGCGCGAAGGTATTGAGAGTGATTTAGCAAAAAAAATCACGAAAATGATTAAAGATGCCAAGTTGAAGGTTCAGGCGCAAATTCAAGGTGATCAGGTGCGGGTAACGGGTAAGAAGCGCGATGACTTGCAACAGGTCATCAGTTTGCTAAAAACAGCCGAGCTGGATATGCCCCTGCAATTTATTAACTTCCGTGATTAATGTTGATTGGCATAGGGACCGACTTGGCTCGCATTCAACGTTTTGCAGCGCTTTTATCAAGACGTGGCGATGCGATTAGCCGACGGCTTTTGACACCTAATGAACGCCTTGCACAACAAAAGGCAGCTAACCCGGCGGCTTTTTTGGCTAAGCGCTTTGCAGCTAAAGAAGCTTTGCTTAAAGCGCTGGGAACGGGGTTGAGTAGCGGTTTAAGTTGGCAGCAATTAGAAGTGAGCAATGATGCTCAGGGTAAGCCGCTGATGAAATTAAGCGGTGCAGCTGCTGATTTGGCAAAAGCCAAAGGGGTGACTCAGATTCACCTGACAATCAGTGATGAGCGAGATTATGCGTTGGCTTTTGTAGTCTTGGAGAGTTAAAAAAAACCTCTAACCCGGTCGGGGTTAGAGGGTTAGCTTGTCAAGATTCAGGCGCTTTTAAGGCTGAAAATCAGGCAGCTTTTTCTCAGCTAATTGAAAGGTTAGGCGCGCGTAATCTGGCATGCCTTGCTCATTATAGGGTGGGTAGTCTTCGCCCTGAATCAAGGGCTCAAGATAAGC
>SKIX01000253.1 GCA_007116195.1 Marinospirillum sp.
CGGCATTTTGCCGCAGGGGAGTGGATTCTTGAGCAGGGCAGCCAAGAAACAACCCTCTATTTAATTTGTAGCGGGCAGGTTGAAGTTCTATTACCAAGAGGCGAGCTTCCGGCCTTGCGGTTGAAAAAAATGCAGCCAGGTAATTTGCTTGGAGAGATGGGGCTCTATACTGGAAAACCACGTACGGCTTCTGCTAGAGCAGTTGGCCCAGTGCACTTGCTTGCGATGAGTGCAGAGCAGTTTCAGCAAATGGAAGCAGAAGACCCGCAAATGGCGCTGCACTTTCATCGCTTTGTTGTGGTATTGCAGTCGGAACGTTTGCACGAGAGCAATTTCCGTTTGAACAATATAATGAAAAACTAATAAAGAAGGCACCAACCATAAAGTTAATATATTTGACTAATTCATTTCATAATCCAGGCTTTGCTAAAAAAAATAAATGACACCTTAAAAACACTTTGCTAACTTAGAAAGACGATAAAAATTTCGGGTTGGGTGCAGGCCAGCTGTCCTGTTTCTGTTCGAAATTTGGTGTGCCCTTAATCTTCTGGAGAAGCAAGGTATGGCGAGCAAAGCACAAGGCACTTCCGTAGCGCCTAAAGAACGCATTAATATTTCCTATCGTCCAGCAACAGGTGATGCTAAGACCCAGGTAGAGCTACCTTTTAAAGTGCTGATACTGGGAGAGTTCCGCACAGGGGCAGACCCCCAGCCCATACAAGATCGGCAAACTCAGAATATTAATCGTCAGAATTTTGATGAAGTGATGGCTAGTCAAAACCTGAGTCTCAGCTTTACTCTTCCCAACCAGCTTACTGACACAGATGAAGAGCTCAATATTGAGCTAACACCTCGGTCACTCAAAGATTTAGAGCCGGATCAATTAGCTGCCAGCATTCCTGAGTTAAAAAAGACTCTAGAGTTGCGCGAGGCTCTGAAAGCCCTTAAAGGCCCGCTAGGCAACACACCAAAAATGCGTAAAACCATTCAGCTGATGCTGGAAGACAGTGGTCAGCGCCAACAGCTGATCAAAGAGCTAGGGCTAGAAGTTTCGAGCAATAACAAAACCGATTCGGCATCTAAAGAACAGGAATAAGAGGGCGCACCATGAGCGAGAAGGTTAAGCAGCAAACCAGCCAGCAACCCTTGGTAGGTGAAATCCTTGAGTTTACTCGGCTAGAACAAGAAGATCCGGGGTACCAACTTGCCCATCAAGGAGTTGAGTTATTGCTTGGCGAGCTATTAAGTCGAGAAGAGCCTGTAGCTCGGATTGATAAATCGTTGGTTGAGCAAATGATTGATGAGCTAGATCGACGTTTGGGACAACAGATGGATGCCTTGCTTCATGCCCCTCAGCTGCAAAAGCTAGAAAGCACTTGGCGTGGCTTAGATTTTCTAATTCAACGCACAGATTTCAACGAAAACATCAAGGTTGAAATCTTTAATGTAAGTCAGGGTGAGCTGCTCGAAGACTTTGAAGATTCACCCGAAATTCACCAATCTGCTCTGTTCAAAACCATTTACACCAAAGAGTACGGTCAGTTTGGTGGTGAGCCCTATGGAGTGGTGATTGGTGATTACCAGTTTTCACCTTCCACACCCGATATTCAGTTACTGGAAAACATGGCTGCTCTCTCATCCATGACTCACGCACCTTTTATTGCTGGAACTGCTCCGGCTTTTTTTGGCCTTGAAGATTGGGCTGGCCTGCCTGAGATTAAGGAAGTGGAGTCCATGTTTGAAGGGCCGCAATACATTAAGTGGCGCGCCCTGCGTGAAAAAGATGATGCACGCAACCTGGGTTTAACCTTGCCTCGTTTGATGGGCCGCCCCTTGTTTGGTGAAGACAAACCGGTGCGTAGTTTTGTTTACCAAGAAAGCATTAATGAAGATAAAGATTATCTCTGGATCAATGCGACCTATGCTTATGCAACCCGTTTAATGGAAAGCTTTGCACGCTATCGCTGGTGTCCTAATATTATTGGCCCTCAGTCTGGTGGTGCCGTGCTTAACTTGCCGATTCACCTCACTGAAATAGAAGGTACACCGGTCACCCAAGGCCCTGTGGAAGTTACCATTTCTGACCGCAAGGAATATGAGCTTTCAGAGTTAGGCTTTATTCCCTTCACTCAGCGTAAAAATGCGGATAACGCAACCTTCTTCTCGTCCAACTCCATTCAAAAACCCAAATACTTCGGTTCCGATCCTGAAGCCAAGTCTGCCGAGCTGAATTATCGCTTGGGCACTCAGCTACCCTACTTGTTTATCATTAACCGCTTGGCACACTACATTAAAGTGCTGCAAAGGGAGAACCTAGGAAGCTGGAAAAGCCGTGCCGACCTTGAAAGCGAGCTGAACCGCTGGATTCGCCAGTATGTTGCCGACCAGGAAAACCCTTCTCCGGCAACGCGAAGCCAACGCCCGCTGCGTAAAGCAGAAATTAGTGTAGTGGAAGTGGATGGCGAAGCAGGCTGGTACCAGGTAGGGCTTGAAGTGACGCCTCACTTCAAATTCATGGGTGCCAACTTTACCTTGTCATTGACTGGGCTTTTGGACAGAGCCTGAGTTAACTTTGTTGCTTAGTTCTTTTTGTTGTAATTCAGTGGCACTTGTTCAACCAAAGAGGAAATCGCTATGCCTAACGTCATTTATATGACCATTGATACTGCCGATGGAGATACTCTGAGCGAAGGTGCATCCAGTGAAGAAAGCATTGGTGCTTTTTTTAAGTCTGGCCATGAAGATGAGATTTTTGTTACTGGCTTTGATCACAAGGTCAGCATTCCTACAGATCGCCTGACGGGTCAAGTGATCGGGAATCGCAAGCATGAATATCTTAAAATTCGCAAGCTGATTGATAAGAGCTCTCCGCTATTATTCCAATGCCTGGCAGAACCCAAGCACCTTACTTGCGTGCTGAACTTTTATCGCAGTGCCGATACGGGTAGTGATGGCCAGCCGGTACACTATTACACCATTGAGCTGGAAGGGGCCAAGGTGGTCGATATTCGTACCATCTCGCCTGATTTTCTAGATCCAGCCAATGATGATAAAAATGCTTACGAGGAGGTTTGCTTTACCTACAGTAGTATTACTTGGAATCATGAGGTTGCTTCTAGCACCGCCATTGATAACTGGGCAGGGGAATAAAAGGATGCAGTTAGCAGGCAGACTGACTCCGCTGCAAGCTTTAGCAAGCTTTTGGTTTCTAGTCGTCTGGCTGCTAGCAGCCTGGCTGCTTTTATTCACGGCTTCCCCCGCTTGGGCAGAGGAAGCTTCTTCAGATGAGGCGGCGCACAAGGAGCAGGAGACCTCTCTTTTAGCCCTGCATTCAGCTAATTCGCCTGTTTACCACAATTATTTAGCCTTTAGCTGGATACACTTGGAACAGAAGCCTGGGCGCGCTTTAGCAAGCCCTTTATGGGGAGCTACAGCAGCGGGCTTTAACCAAGGGGAGTCTTTTTCCACTCAGGATTTATGGCTGCGTCTTGGAGGGCGTATTTCCGATCACTTCGCCACGGAGTTGCGTTGGGGTAAGACCTTCAACCGTAAAACGAGCAGAGAGCCAGGGTCTAAGGGGCGCTATAAAAACAACCATCATTATGGCGGCTACCTGCTGGCAGGCTATCCAATTCATCAGTTTCAACCTTATGTGGTTGTTGGACATACCTGGGGCAAGCGCAGCCTGACATTTTCTTCTACCGCAGCAGGAGACACCAGGAAGGGCTCTCAACGGCTCAGTAGTTTTTCATACGGCCTGGGGTTGAACTGGGCATTGAGTCCTCGCTGGGTCGTTAATGCTGAGTACCTTTACCTTTACCCCAATGAAGATGTAAAGGCCGTTGCCAGCCAGCTAGGTCTGGCGTTCAGGTTTTAAACCCAATGATTGGAAGCGGGCAATGAAGTGGGCAAAAATAAAAATGGCAAGCTGGAAGGGGTTGTTCCTGCTCACCCTGGGGCTCAGCCTTTCAGGGTGCCTGCCGGATACAGATGACACCCTCACCAACCCTGATGGGCAGCCGAGCAATCATGAGCTCAAGCTTTTTTGGTTGGATTCAGAAACGGATCAGCAACAAGCCGCCAACAGTCTGTCTTTTTCAACTCAGAAGAGCTCTGAAGCCTTGCCTTGGACTGTCAAGCAAACGGGTTTTTTAAGCCTGCAATTAGGGCGCTATGAGCACCGGCTCGGGCAGTGGCTGCCTTACCCAGATACTTTAGATATAGAAACCACTTCTCGGTGCATTGAACAAGAAAAGGCGGAGTTGGTTTTTCAGAATCAGCGTTTAATTTTGGGGCGTGTAGAAATAGGCTACCGCCCTGGCCCCGAGTGCATAAAAGATGAATTACAGGTTAGAGCTAAAAAGCAGGGACGACTGGTGGCTGCAAGCCCCCCGTTAGTCGTTGATATCCAACCGGAGCTGCCAGCTGCAGCCTATGCCATCAGCTTTCAAGGTTTTTACCAAGCCGTTGCAGGCCAGCCCTATGAGCTGCCTGAAGAAGCTAGCCAAGTAGAACTTCGCCCTTCCGGCTCTAGTTCTGCTATCAATTTACCAGAAGAGATCAGCCTTCGTTTTCAGGTGGTTGATGCAGCTGGGCAACCCGTTGTTGCTAAAATACCCGTTGACTGGCACTTTCAGCTGATCGGCCCAGCTACTTCTGGTTTGAATGCTAGCCAACGCCCCCGCTTTATGCCTGCGGATCAAACACTAACGAACAGTCAGGGTGAAGCTTGGGTGCGCGTGCAGGCGGGTAGCTTTCCTCTGCGTTTTAATGTGCTTGCCAGCCTAGCGGATACCGAAAGCCAAGCTGCTTCACCACAGCTGGCTGTCAGCTCTGGTTTTGCTGATCTCTCCGCCATGCAGCTGATGGCCGTCGAAATGGATCTAGAAGCCAGCGATTATATCTACCAACTGGTTTTTGCTTTGCCGGATGTTTTGGGTAACCCACTGCAAGCTACTACCAGTGTGTCTTTCCGTATTGATCCGCAGATGGGTTTTGCTGCGGCTCAGTGTGAAGCAGGCAAACCTGCTGCAGGGCTGTGTACGCTGGAAGCCTATTTAGGGTCTGGTTTGCTCACCAGCAATGAAACAACAGTTTTTGAATTAAGAGCCGAGGCTTTCAATCAACTGGGCAACCTGCAAGTCCGTACTTTTAAGCTTGAATACCGGCCTGGACAGGGTGTTTTCAGAGCAGCGGACCAGCAGGCAGAGTAACCGAGATATGAAACCGAATTTAAGACATATAAGACATAAAAGCTTTATTGGTCTGTGCCTTAGCGTGGTGTTTCTGCTCGGCCTGGGCGCACCAGCGGCAGCAGTGGAGTGTGAGCCGGAAGCAACAGAAGAGGGCGAATCGGGCTTGGCCGTTATTGGCGATCTTTTGCTTGTTCGACCGCTTCTTTTTGGAGCCACCGTCGCAGGCGGAGGCTTATTTACCCTAGCACTTCCTTTTACTGCGGTGAGTGATAATACTTCGGTAACGGCAGATCACCTGGTGAAACGCCCTGGTCGAGCGACTTTTCAGCGCTGCCTCGGCTGCTTTGAAACGGGCTGGTATACCGGCCAGCAGCCTTCGCTGGCCTGCCCCTCACCCCAGCTATCAGGCTGGGACTTACAAATGACAGCCGAGCAGCCGGAAGAAAGCTTGGATCAAGCTTGGGAGTGGCGTGGGGGCCAGTGGCACTATCAGTTGGAAGGCAGAGCACCTACTGAAGCTGCAAGCTATGCCTACGAAGAAGCTGCTTTGAAAGTTCATTTCTCTGCAGACCCATCTTTAAACCTCTTTCATGGCCGCCCTCATGCACTCAGCATTAAATTACTTCAGTTAAGTGACCCAGGTGTGCTTAATCATTACCGAGGCTCTTCTTTCCGTTTGGCTGATTTGTTGGCACTCGATGCTACAGAACGACATGAAGAAGTGGTTTCTGAAACTCGCTTGGTGCTTCTACCCGGCGAACAACGAACCCTGACCTTGAATCGTGTCAAGGATGCCAGACATCTGGTGCTTCTAACTGGCTATTACGGCATTCAGGATGCAACCAGTTTGCGTCGATTAGAAATCCCTGCGGTCAATGAGAGAAACCCGCCACCCCTTGAAGACAAGAGCCGTTGGTGGTGGCCCTTTGGCTCGCAACAACCGCCAGCGCCTGATCAAGAAGTGGCGCGGCTGAAAATCTGGATTGAATTGGGTGAAGACCGTATTGAGCGACTGCGTGCTCTGGGCTTCTGAAGTTCTCTGGACTAAAGGAAACTAAACTTGACTAGCAAACCGATTTATTGGCACCAGGGCTTGTTTCTTCAGCCTCAGCACTTTCAACACCTGGACAGCTACCATCTCGGTACCCAGCAGGCGATACGTCAGGCTTTGGGTGCCTATCTCTGGGGCCTGGCTTTCTGCGATCAAGACAAGGAAGCCCTAACTGCGCAAAAGGTCTATTTTCGTCAACTGAAAGTGCTGTTAAGAGACGGCACCTGGTTTGACTACCCAGGTAATGCCAGCCTTGAAGACTTAGTGCTGGACTCCACCAGTTGGCCGGACACGCGTGAGCCCTTGGATATTTACCTAGTGGTAAGTGGAGCACGCAAATTCCAGCCAGTGCAAACCAATGCAACCAACTTCCAGCGCCAGTTGCCTCGGTATCGTCTTAGCGAAGTACCCGAGCGCCTGCCGGACTACCATCAGCCAGGCGAAGAGGTAGAAGCCCCGTTAATGACGCTGCATGGCAAGCTGGTCACACGCCAGCAGCTTAACCAGCTCAGTGGAGTAGAGAGCCTTCCTGTTTGTCAGCTTATTCAGAAAGATGAGCTAACCCAATTAAACCCTGAGTTTCTTCCGCCACTGCTGAGCTTGAATGCACTGCCTGAAATGTATTTCTGGTTGCAGGGAATGAGGGATGAGCTGGTTGCTCGCGTTACCCAATTGGAAGATTACAAACAGTCACCCAGTAGCTACCGCACGACTGACTTTAACCCACGCATGATGCGTTACCGCATGGCTTTGCAGGTGCTTTCGCGAAGCACTCAAAGCTTCACCCACCTACTGGAGTTGAAGCAGGTGCCACCAGAAAGAGTTTATCTGGAAGTCAGGCAGCTTATTGCAGAGCTTAGCTGCTTCACCGTCAATGCTAATGTGCGCGGTGAAATGCCCGGTGCCAACTTAAGGCTCCCTGATTACGATCATCTGAACCTAGGTCATTGTTTCAAGCTGGCCAAGCAGCTTTTACTCAGGTTGCTGAATGAAATTGCGGTGGATTCTGAAGCCTTGGCACGCTTTGAAGTCAGTGAGCAGGGTCACTACCGCCTTGAGCTACCCAGAAACTTCCTTGACCCCCAACAAAAGCTCTATCTGGTTCTGCGTACCCATGTGGAGCGCAGCGAGTGGCTAGAAGTCTTTCAGCGTTATTCCAAATTAGGTACGCCTTCTTTGGTTCCAGCTTATCAGGCAAGAGCTTTGGCTGGTGTGGAAAAATATTTACTGGAAGTGCGGCCTGAAGGGCTGCCACAAAGACCCAATGCAACCTACTTTGCACTGGAAAGACACAATGAAGCCTGGGCTGCTGTAGAAAGAGAAGGTTTGCTGGAGCTGGCTTGGACCGATGCTCCGGAAGATCTCAGCGTTGAGCTGGTCGCGACCAAGGGGTAAGCCATGAGAATGATTGATTGTTTTATTGATGTGCTTGCTTACGTAAAAAGGCTGCAGGAAGACATCGCTAGTGGACAGCAGCCTGAATACGAAAAAACGCGCACAGAAATAGAAAAACTGCTTGCCGATAAGGCTTTGGTTTACGCCAGCCTAGGTTATCGTCGAGAGCACTATGAGAAGGCTCGCTTTGCAGTCGTTGCCTATATTGATGAGCAACTGATGTCTTCTGCTTGGCATGCTGTAAGACAATGGGGAAAACAGCTACTGCAAAAAAACTACTATGGCACCGCCAATGCGGGGCAGGAATTTTTTGAGCGTCTCAATTCGCTCACTTTGATTGATCCAGCCGATCGAGATGTGCGTGAGGTTTACTACTACTGCTTAGCGCTGGGCTTTTGTGGGCGCTTTTTTTCAGCTGAAGATCACAGTCGCTTGGACACCCTGCGCTTAGAAAATTTTGAGCTACTGGCACAGGGCAGAAACCACCCTTGGGATCACCCGGAAACTCGTTTGACTCCTGAAGCCTACCCTCTGAGTGCATCTACGCCTGCAGCGCGACACAGGCGTTTTTCCTATGTGCCACTACTGCTAGGGGGGCCGCTGATCGGTGTGCTTTTAGTTTATAGCCTGATGCGAGTTGAGATTCTGGCTTTAGCGCAAAGATTGGTCGCCTTAATCTAGGGCCGCGAATAAAAATGGCCTCTGGATAAAACAAAAAGGATCCCGTTGTGAAAACCTTTTTTAACATACTGCTATTCATCCTGGTCTGGTCACTGATCGCTCTTGCTGCGGTCTTCGGTGCTCTGTTGCTGAATCACCCAATAGAGACTGGTATTCAGGTTGCCGTTTACCTCTTCCTTATCTGGCTCGCTTTTCGACTGGGCCGCTGGGGTTGGATACGCTGGCGAGCCAGAGCTAGGGCCAAGCGCCTACTACAACAGGGTGAGCCAGAGCCCCTCGACTCTTCAAAGGCTGAAACTCGCGCCTTGGAAGCTAGCTTCAAGGAAGTCATGCATTATATGCAGCAGGCTCCTGAACTCGATAAAAACCTAGACCCACGTTATGCTCTACCTTGGTATCTGTTTTTAGGCGAAAAAACTCAGGCGAAAGAGCTGTTGCAAGCTGCTCAGGTTCCTCTACCAACGGATGCTGAAGGGCGCTTGAACCATCCTGAATCCAACCTGACTTGGTGGCCTTACAACGATAGCCTGCTGATTCAGTTTCCTGCGCAGCTAGTGCAGGAAGGAAACACTACTCATCCAGAGTGGGCAAGGCTGCTTAGCCTTCTGAGCCAAAAGCGCCAGGAAGAACCCATCAATGGTCTGCTGTTACCTTTAGATTGGGAATGGTTAGAAGCTTCTAGTGAGGAGGATCTTTTTGAAGAAGGCCTAAAGCTTCGCGACCAACTGGGCCAGATGATGAAAATCGTTCAAACTCGCTTCCCAGTTTACTTTGTCGTGACTGGGTTGGAGAAGCTAGAAGGCATCCATGATTGGCAGGATCAACTCCCCGACCACTTGAAGGAACAGGCCGTTGGTCAGCTTAACCATAAACACCAAGAACCGGATGTCTTTGTCGAGCACAGCCTGCAAGAAATTGCCGAGCGGCTTAAAGATCTAAATATTTTTATGCTGCGCAGTGGGACCATGTCCACGGGTGCCTTGGTATTGCCAACACGCCTGAACGAACTCAGTGGTCGCCTGCGACAGTTTACTAAAGGCGCCTTCCAAGAAAGTGTTTTTGAAGAGCTACCCAGTTTAAGAGGCGTTTACCTGGCCTCTAGCCTGAGTAGTCACGAGCACCCTGAAAAACGCCCACAGGGGCTGTTCTGTGAGCAGTTGTTCACTAAAATCTTGGCCCAAGAGCGCAGTCAGACTGAAAGAATCCCTGCTGCTGTACGTGCTGAAAAGGCCATCCGCAATCTATGGATTGCAGGCTATGCTGTAGTTATCCTAGCCTTACTACTGAGCCTCGCCTTCTTTTACCGTCAAGATGCTCGTTTTCTGCAGGACTTGACGGATCGTTATGCAGGTAATCTCGTTGTTCGCAGTGACTTTAATAGCAACCTGAATGTCAGTGGCCAGCTTGCTCACCTGGTGCAGCAGGTAGAAGAGCATAACTTTTTACCTTGGCTCAATAGCCTGAGTAGCCCACCGGACTTTCAACAGCGTTTAGAACGTCTGTTGCTACAAAGAATCGAGCAAAACTTGATTCACCCCTTGGATCATCAACTGCAAGTCAGTGCTGAGCGCAAGTTGTTTGAAGGGCGTCTGAGCGGAGATGAGCTAGGTCAAGAAATGGCCCGCTTTGTTGGCCAGCTTGTTCGTGAAGTGAATCTGCTTCAGGCTCAATTAGAGGGTGCCAGTCGTGCACAGCTCGAAGCCATGCCACCTGCCTACACGCTGGCCGATGATCCTAGCCTGGAAGCCCTGGATGTTAGTCAGCTCGGGCAGCTTAATCAGCTTTACCTAGAGTACCTACAGCGCCAGCTCGAAAGCCAAGTCTTGCAGGCTAGACTTGAAAACAAGCGTGCTTATTTGCAGCGTATTCTGGCACAAAGCCCTGGCAGCCTAGATTGGTTGATTGATTGGGGCAACCAAGCAGCCATGGAGGCAGAAGTCCGCCTGGGGGAGTTCTGGCGGGGCATCCGTACTGAAGATGACGTACGAGTACCCGCCGCTTTTACTGCCAAAGGTAAAGAAAAAATTGACGATTTCATTTTGCAGCTGCTGGCAACCCAAGAAGGCAATTTAGAGTTGGAGCAGGTTAATCAGCTGATACCTGGTTTTCAGGAAAGTTATCGTGCTCGTTATTTAGAGGCTTGGAAACAACTGGCTTTGAGTTTTCAAGCAGGCGTAGATGCTTTATCTGGCCTCAATAACTGGCGCGACGCCATGGATCTTCAGGCAACAACCCGTAACCCCCACTTTGGCTTGCTGGATCGCATGGCGGTAGAACTCAAGCCCTTTATGGATGATGATGCGCCTGAGTGGGTGTTTCTTGTTGAGCTTTACCAGGCAATGAAAGCCTTTGGCCCAGATGAAACGGGGGCAGACCGCAGTGCTCTGCGCCGGATGGCATTAAGAATGCTGGGTAAGGCAGGTGCTGCTGGCAAGGCTTTAGCAAAGGCTGGTAAATCAGCAGCCAAGGCACAGGCTCAAGCAGGTGGTCCAACACGCGACGAGCAGGAAATGATGGTTGAAAGGGCTGCTGCCGTTCTGGGTGATTACCGTCAGACTGTTCGTGACATTGTTAAAGAGTCTAGAGTTCAGTCACTTGCTCATTTAAGCATATCCGACCTTTATTCCAACCCAGATGACCCTAGCCAAGGACAGACCGCTTTAGCTCAGGGCTATCGACACCTTCAAGACCTCCAAGGGTTGATAGGGCGCAACACTGAATTCAATGAGCCCTTCTGGGCCGTTTTTCGTGGCCCTTTGAATATGTCACGCCGCTATAAAATTCAAAGGTCCGCGCTGGCACTTCAGGAGCTTTGGGAGGAAGAGTTTCTTGCCGCAACCGAGGGCGTACCTCCTGAGCGTATGGCCGATTATTTGTATGGTGATCAAGGCTTGCTCTGGGCCTTTTCTGAGGAGCATCTGGATACCTTTGTACGCCGCCGTTTTGGTGCTGGTTATTTGGCAAACCGAGCCTTCGGCATTCCTTACCCAGTCAACAATGAGCTACTCAGTTATCTAGCAAAAGCAGATCAGTTTCGTAAGCAACGCCGAGATTACTACTCGGTTATTTTAAGTGGTCGCCCCACCTCAGCCAACCCAGGTGCGAACCGACTGCCCAAACGTACTCTTGTTGAACTGATATGCGAAGAAGGCAATCAGCATATTGAAAACCTAAACTACCCTGTAAATGCTGAGTTTATTTGGACGCCCGAGTGCGGCACCACTCGCTTAACGATTCAATTGGATCATTATAGTTTGGTCAAGCGCTATCGTGGCCCTTATGGGTTTCCAGAGTTTTTAGAAGATTTTCAGGATGGCAGCAGGCGCTTTACCGCTGCAGACTTTCCGCTTTATGAGGATCGGCTAGCCGAGCTGAATATCCGGTATTTTGATGTCCAGTTTGATCTTCGAGGGCAGGGGCAGGTGATTGATGTACTCGCTGCTAGTCGTCAAAGACTGCCTCTCAAGATTATTCGTTAGGAGCAAAGATGCAGCAAAACTTAATGATGGAACCCAGCTTACTGGACTATCAGTTGCCTTCAGGGCAGACGGCCTTGCCTTGCCGTCTTCTGGTTGTCGCTGATTTGGGCTACTCAGGTGAACTGCCCAAAGAACCTCATCACCTAGACTCTATTAATACATGGCTAGCGCGTTATCAACCTAGAGTTGAGTGTTCGCTTGCCAGTGTAGGCCGCCTGAGTTTCACTTTTCGCCAGCTGCATGACCTCCACCCGGAGCCTCTCTATCGTCAACTCTGTGCCCAGCTTGATCAGCAGCCATACTACAAAAAAGAGGCAGAGACTACTTCAAGCCATTCCACCGCAGAGGATTTTGCTGATTTGAATCGGCAGCAAGAACAACTAGCTCTGCTCGCTCAAGTCTATCGTCACCCACGTATACGTCGCTTGGAAGCGACCTGGTTAAGTCTTGAGCGCTTGGCTGAGCAGGCCCGTAACAGTAAAACCACAGAGGTTTACCTATTGGCCATAACGCCAGAACAACTACATGAAGACTTGGATCAAGATCTTGCCAGCAGCCGAGTTTTTGACTTGGCCTATACGCAAGAGCTAGGGCAGTATGGTGGTCAGCCTTTTTCCATGCTCTTGGTAGACAACTACTGGAAACCGCAGCATCAAGAGTTACACAGCCTGCAACAGCTGGCACTCTTAGGCCAGATCGCTCTTTGCCCAGTCATTACCGGCATCGACCCAAGCTTTTTGGGCATGCAGGCTTTTACTGATGAGCTCAGCCAAGAAACCTTTGAGGCCCTGGCATCTAGCCGCCGTTTTACTAAAGTACGTGACTTGATGGCAAGCGAGGCTGCTCGCTATTTAACCTTTGTTTTGCCACGCGTGCTTCTACGCCCGCCATACCAGCTTCAATTGGATACAAGCTGGTTTCAGGAAGCGAGTCTTGATAGTGACCTAGAAAGCCTAGCTTGGGGAAACCCTGCCTACCCACTGGCAAGTCAATTACTACACAGCTTTCAGCAGTTGGGAGCCTATACCGGCTCACTCCAGGCTCAGGGAAAACTGGCGCCGGGGTTTTCAGGCGTGCAGCTAGGGAATGCCTGGGTCAAACAACCGCCTCTGGAAGTCAGCTGGTTACCTGATCAAATCAACCAGTTGGTTCACCAAGGTTTTAGCCCTTGGCAGCCTGGGGGTGAGAAAGGCGAGCAGATTATGCTGGACCGAGCGGTGAGTGCGCATGCGGGTAGTCATTTCGATGCTAGCCATTTGCAGCCAGATGACCAGCTGATATTTCTCTTGACGAGCTGCCGAGTCGCTCACTATTTAAAACAGTTATTACGCGAACTGCTCGGCACAAGTGCCAGCCTCGAGGCTCTAGAAACCAGCCTAAACAAATGGTTGCAAGGAATTGTGAGTGCCCAAGAACGCCCCGTTCCGGAAGTTATGCATCGCAAACCTTTTCGTCAAGCCAGAGTTGAACTCTTAAGATCGACTGGGGAAGCCTTAACAGAAGCGCGTATGCATTTACAACTTACCCCGCATCTTCGTTATCAGGGGGAGAGTTTTACCCTAAGTCTAAGCTCTCCCTTGGTAGGAGGAATGCATGTCTAGAGCCGCTTATATGAATGTTGTTGGCGACTTACAGGAAAGGATTCAAGGTGATATTAGTGATGAGCGCTTTGCTCCGGCCAGCATCAAGGTATTTAAGTTAACTCACTGCTTGGAAAGGCCCTGGGAGGGGCAAGGCAGCCTGCTCAAAAGTAGCATTAGCCACTTGCCTTTAGAGGTGCTCAAACCCGTGGATCGAGCTTCACCTTTGTTGCACCAAGCGCTTTGCAATAAAGAATGCCTAGAAGTGACTATTACCTGGTTCCACCCTGACTCAGAAGGCAAGCTTCAACCCTATTACCGACTACTTCTGGAAGGCGCCCAGATTCAAGCCATTACCACAGAAATGCCTGATTGCCGTTTACCTGAAAAAGATAACTGGCATTTATATGAGTCGATTCGCTTGATTTACCAAAAAATCACTTGGCAGCAGGGTGCTGGCCCTGAACAGGAATTCACTACTTTAGCACGCTCAGGAGGTCAATAATGCCCTTACTTGATCGATTGCAAGCCTCTCGGCAGCCAAGAAAACTAGTAGAAGATATCGCTTTAAATCTATCCAGAGTACTCAATACTCGCCGAGGTATCGTGCCCCAGGATGCCGGCTTAGGGCTAGCTCACCGCCCAGCACTGCAGTTGGATAAGGACTCTGTTATGGCGGAAGATCTGATTCAAGCCATTCAGCAGCAGCTGCATGATTATGAGCCTCGATTACAGCGCCAAGGGCTGACTTTAGAGGTTGTCGGCAAGCAGCTGCTCCTCACTGCTTATCCACTCGGGCACCAAACGCCCGCTGCTTGGCTGCTGAGTTATCAGACGGACAACTACCTGTCTGTTACGCCTTATCAGCAAAACCGAGGGTTGGGTGACCGAGTAATCAGCGACCATCTACTAGAAGGGGGCGGCTTAGATGTTTGATCGTTATTATCGAGAAGAGCTGCAACAGTTGCGCTACCTAGCCCAGGAATACGCTGACAAGGAACCTGAGCTAGCACGCCACCTAGTACCGGGTAGCGACCCAGATGTTGAACGCCTGCTAGAAGGCGTGGCTTTTTTAACTGCAGGGCTTAGAGACCAGTTAGACCGTGAAGCCCCTAAGCTGACGCGTAACCTCTTGGCGGTGATGGCACCGGATAGCTTAGAGCCTCTGGTTGCCTCCTGTCAGGTCGAATTCTTGCCTCGAAAAAGCTTGAAAAGCCCGTTGTTGATTCCGGCGGGAACACCTCTGGGCAGCTCAACTAAACTTGACAAGAAAGTAACCTTCACCACTTTGGAGGCCTGCCATGTTTTACCCTTGGAAATAACCGCTTGTGGACAGGAAGAGGCCACCTCTGGCCCGACTGCTAAAAAGTTTATTCTGGATTTACAAGTAACCAGCGGTGAGCTAGGCGATAGTTTGGGTCAATACCCCTTAAAGCTTCAAATTTCAGGAAGTTTCGGGCAAGCGAGTGATCTCTATTGGCTACTCCTTAAAGAAAGCCGTCGATTGGATGTTTATATTGATGGGCAATTGAAGCAACAAGAAAACTCCGTTCCAGTTACAGCCAGCAAAGCTGTTTTTGGAAAAACGCTGCTACCCGGTGAAGCAGGGCTAGCTCAGTATTTGCATTCGCCAGAAACGGCCCTGAACTTACAGTTGGATCTCGCTTCCATTCAACCTAAAACCGCCGGAAAAAAACTAAGCTTGCACTTTTGGATCGATGAAAGCCGCTTACTCCTTCCGAATGTTAAACACCGCCAGATCCACTTAAATAGCGTTCGTGCTGCCAACCTTTTTACTCGCTGGCTACCTGCTTTTTTACGCAATGACCATTTGATTCATCACCCCTTAAAGCCGCCTGCGCATAAAGATGAAAGGCTTCTGATTCATAACATAAAAACCCTTGAGGGAGTCTACGAGGGCCAAGATAGCCCGCATCTTTATCAGCCCTATTGGCAGGTCAATAAGCGCCAGGAAGCTCAGGCTCATGCTTACCAGCTCAACTACTTTCTTGACCCGATTACCGGGCTACCCGAGGTAAGCCTAGTGATTGCCAAAGGTAGAGAGCTAGTCCGAGGGCAAAGAGAAATGCTCAAAGTTTTAGCGCAGTGTAACAATGGAATGAGTGCATCAGGGCTGCTACCGGGAGACCTCTGTCAACACCTGCAGGGCACCCCAGAGCAAATTGATTTTCGTAATCTAACCACGACCACGCCTTGGAAAGCCCCTTTGCTGGATGCTGCGAGTGAGCGCCAGCAGCTAGCAAGGCTTTCAGTACAAAAAAGCAATATCTTCACTTTTAAGGGACTAATGAACCGCTTACAACATCTTGCGGAGGAGGTAAGCCCAGATGAAGGGCGCTTGAATATCAATAGAAAAAAACTAGCGGCCCTGCTGGACATGAAGGTCGAGGGGCGAGAAAAGCTACTCAACCAGTCACTTTATCGGGGGCTGCAGGTCAGCATTCAGCTCAATGCTGGGGCTTTCAATAGCCTTGGAGACGCCCTGATTTTTTGCCAACGTTTGGAAGAGTTTTTTAGTCACCAGGCACCCATTAATCACTTTACCGCGCTAGAGGTTCATGAAACCAAAGCCGGGGAGGACTATTTATGGCCAGCGAAGCTGGGACCGCAGCAGCTCACATAAGCCAAGAGGCGCATCGTTATTCGCTTTTACAACTGGTGCGCTGGATCAAAGCAACGCATCCGAACCATCAGCTGCGTCTGCGCTCTTCGCTGAAACGGGGGCTTGCCTATCTGGAAGTTGAAAAGGCCTGGCTAGAGGGGGAAACTTGGTATCTGGAAGTGAACTGGCCAGGACTTTATGGCAGCAGCTCCCCTGTACCTGCTTATATCACCGAACAGCTCTTAGCTCAGTTAGAAGAAGCTGAACAGCCGGCTCGGGCGCTACTCGACCTCCTGAACGAGCGCCTTTATGAAGTATTACTGGTTTGCTTAAGTCGTAATTACCCAGCCATTCGCCACCTAGAATGGCAAGACCAGCGCTGGATGGAGCAGCTTTTTAGTTTGCTGGGCATCCAACCAGATCAACTCGAATTTTTGCCTGAACCAGCTTGGCTGTTGGAACACTATCAGCTATTAACCAGTCACCAACGCTCGGCCAGCGGGCTAACCCGGTTATTACAAGCCTGGTTGCCAGATTGTCAACTGCACCTGGAACAATGCTGTGAGCGGAGCGTCGCTGTTGATCGTGCTTCACTAACCTGTCTGGCTAAGGGTAACCATCAGCTCGGTCAAAGTGCTTGGGTGGGTAGCCGTTTGCGAGATAATGCTGGACGAATACGCCTTCACCTGGGGCCAGTGAGTCATGCTTACTTTTGCCAACTACTAGCAGATCAAAAGCATTGGAAGACACTACAAGTGCTGATTCAGCTTTATTTACAGGTGCCCGTAGAGTGTAGGCTGGTTTTTTATCTTGACCCTCCAGAAGAACTGCAAAATCTAGGACTAGGACTTGCCAACTGGGGGCATCTAGGCAAAAACACCTGGGTTATGCAAAAGACAGCGAACTTACCTACAAGCTACTTGCAGGCAGAGTTACCACTGGTTGACCCAAATACCAATATGCAGGAAGGCCTTGCATGAAAGAAGGGTCGAACTGGGAAACCTTAGCTGCCCCTAACCAGAATAACCACAGTTTAAAGAATAATGGTGGAGATCAATCATGCTGAACTTTCGTACCCGTTGGTGGCTTAGCTGGATACTCGTAGTTGCTGCTGCCGTCTTGATCATTTATTGGAGCGCTCAGCAGGCCACCCAAACCCGAGTTATCCGCATAGCAACTGCCTCCGCTGGCGGCTATTACCACCAGTTTGGCGGTCATCTGAAGGAAATTATTGAGCAGCAGGGGCGCTATGATGTGGAACTTATAGAAACGCGTGGCTCAGTCGACAACCGAGGGCGCTTGCTCAAGGACGAAGCCGACCTAGCTATCATTATGATAGGTTCAGCGACGTTGCAAAACTTGAACTTGGTTGCTCCCCTTTGGTATGACCATATGCACCTGATTGTACGCCAGGAAAGCAACCTGGAAAGCTTGATGGATTTGCGAGGACGCAACATTACACTAGGATTGGAAGGCTCTGGCTACCGTGCTCAGGCTAGTATGATGCTGAATCATCTTGGTATAGATCCAACTGAAATTGGCATGAATGACCTCTACTTTGGACGCCTGCTGGATACTCCAGAACTGGAGGGTGCGATAGTAACCACCGGAATGCTGAACCCAGACTTACGCTCTGTCCTGGTCAGTGGAGAGTTTCGTCTAGTACCCATTCACTTGGCAGAAGGCTATTCACTTAACCATAGTCAGATCAACCCAACTCAAATACCTGCAGGCACCTATCCGAGTGTACGCGGCCCCTTGCCTGATTACAATTTGAAAACCTTGGGCACCTTGGCTGTGCTTGCATCTCGCCCAAATGTGCCTGATGCCGTTATCCAGGCTGTTCACCAGGCACTGTTTTCTGAAGAAATGCGCCGCAAGGCACCTACACTCGTTGATACCAATCCACTGGAGGATCGCTTACTGCGCTATACACCCATGCATCCTGCCAGTGAGCGCTACTATAATCCTCATATTGGCTTAGATCACTTTTCGCGTGCTCTGGCCTGGATCACAGAAAAGCGCTGGTTATTGCTGGCGCTTCTAGCAGCTGTAGGTGGTGGCTGGTTGCAAGTCAAACAACTGAAAAACATGCGCATCCAGCGTAAAAAGTCCAATTTGGAGAGCGGTCTTGAAAAAATTTTCCGCGAGGCTGTTGAACTAGAGCGGGTGCAAAAAGAAGCCAGAGACCTGCGTTTGTTACATCGCTACCTGAACGAAGCACTTAATCTGAAGCATCAAGCCGTCAGTCTGGCTCAAGGAAACCATCTGAATGATTCAGTACTTTTCTTAACAACCCTACAACAGTGCTCCGATGTGCTTCGCCAACTTGAGTGGCGTCTTGCAGGCTTGCAAGTCAGTGAGATGGCCAAGCGACAAGCCGAAGCCAGTACGCATAATTAGAGGAGGGGGGTAAGAACCATGGTAACTCCATCGCATCCGTTTACATTTACCTGGATCGATAATGCTATCGGTCTAACAACTCTAACTGTCATGCGTTTCACGGGAAAGGAAGCACTGGGGCAGCCTTACTTTTTTGAGCTGGATTTGTATGTTGAGTACGGACCTGGAGAGGAAGTTAAGAAGCCCAATCAACTGGTCGATCAACGCGCTTGCTTTACTATTGCCATTGCAGGCAAAGAGCGCAGCTTCTATGGGCAGGTGGCTTCCTGTCAAATTATAAAAAAACTGGGTTCAGGCTATCACTACAAAGTCAGCCTTTCCCCTCGTGCTGCTCGTCTACAAGACCAAGTTAATAATGCCATTTACATTAACAAAGACCTGAATGCTACCCTGGATGCTATTTTTGAGAACGCTCAAATGGCTGCAGATGACTATAAGCTGAACAACCTGAGCGGTTATCGAGATTGGGAGTTTCGTTGTCAGTACGGCGAAAGCAATTTTGATTTTTTACAACGAGTTACTCAAAGAGAAGGGGTCTACTATAGCTTTGAGCAAGCCATAGATGATGAGTCTGAGCAGGTCATCTTCTATGACAACTTGAATCAGCACCTAGAGAGTGTAGATGCCCCCACATTAAAATACTGCCCTGATGCTGGGGGCGCGATCAAAACAGAGAGCGAAGGTGCCAATATCGTTTTTCAATGGCAAAGCCGAGGTGAACAGCTACCTAAAAAGGTCTGTATAAAAGACTATAATAGTAGCACACCATCTGTTGGTATTATCGCAGAAGAAACTGTAGATGAAAATGGCCTAGGTACAGCCTACTACTATGCAGACTCCATTATTAACAATGAAGAAGCTATAAGAATAGCTGAGATTGTAAAACAACGCTTTTTAATGAAAAAAAACCATTTCATTGCAAGCACTCAAAATCCAGCATTAGAAGTTGGCAGAGCTTTTTTATTGGAAGACCATTTCATGGACAATGGCACCTACTATCCCTATGTCATTTACCACCAGGGTGAACTAAAGGACTTTAGTGATACGGGAACAGCTACTTATCTAAATGAAATGGAATGCTTACCTGAAGACATTCAGTTTAGGCCCGAGAAGAATATCGAAAAACCCCGCTTTAATGGAATACTTCATGCAAAAATCGATGGTGAGCTTGAACAAGAAAGTGATGACTCTGAGGATCAGGCAGCAAGCAATGAAGAAACAAGCGAAACTGAAAGCACAGACACCTTTGCTCACCTAGATAATGAAGGCCGTTACAAGGTTTTTTTTCCATTCGATACTCATCATGCCGGAGGTGAAGGAGAAGGTTCTTGCTGGGTACACCGTATTCAACCTAACTCGGGAGCAGGGGGGGATATGCACTTTCCTCTACTGCAAGGAACCGAAGTAGCCATCAGCTTTATTGGTGGTGACCCTGATCGCCCAGTCATTGCTGGTGCCCTACCCAATAGTGCTTACCCTAGTGCAGTGAATCAGAACAACCCCTCGCAAAGTATCATCGTTAGTAATGAGGGCAACCAGCTGCTTATGGATGATGAGAGTGATTATGTGCGCTTAAGCCTTTCCTCGCTGGAGAAAAACAGTGAAATCCACCTCGGTTCCTATGACTCCAATAACCAGGGTATTATTTTTAATACTCAAGGAGTAACACGAACCCTAGCACTTGGTGGGGAGGTTCTAACAAAAGTCACAGTAGGGGAAGCATCGAGTTTAAATTTAGCTCCGCGTTCAGAAACACTCACCGACGCTTCGCTCTTTGCTTTCCCCAAATTTAATTTGCAGGAAGCGGGTGGCCTAATAGAAGATGAAGAGCTTAACCAAGCAGATGAGCTTTCTGGTGATTACCTGCTGCGCCGAACGGCTGGAGATCTCTACGCCTGGCGCAAAGGCCCCAGCTATCTTTTTTGGGCACCCAATACCCCGACCTACAGCTTTGGTGGCCGAAAAACTTATCGTTATCATCAGAATCCAGCAGAAGCTGACCTTGAAACCTGGGAAATACCCGAAACAGTGGGTGATGGTGGGCCAACTAAAAGACTCCATGACTTTCTGGATGAGATAAATAATGAGATAGGAAGTGACGCTCGTTTAGATCAAAGAAGAATACAAGGAAGGGTTGCTAGTTTAATTCGCCAACTAAGAAGAGAAGAGCGCCCTGTTGAAAAGTCTACAATTGAACAAAGAATAAAAGAAAAAGACGAGGAGTATGATGAGCAGCTCCTTGCGGCACTCCAAGAAATTATTGACACAGATAGCCTTTTTCCCGAAGTGGAAACAACTGCCAGGGAACAAGGTCAAGATCCACAGGCCTCAC
>SKIX01000222.1 GCA_007116195.1 Marinospirillum sp.
ACTATCTGGTTGAAGAACTAAGAGATTCAGGGAAAAATAAAAAGTGGCAAAAGGTTGATTCAGAAATCGAGAGTCAGCCTTTATTGATCAGAGAAACACAGGATGCTGGGGAGGGTTTTACCCTTCTTCCTCAGGACGCATCAATCCGCTATTCGCACAAAGAAACCTACAGACAAGCGGTCAACGGCAGGCAAAGACGTTATACACTGCGGTGGTTGAACCAGGGTGACTGGGTGACCGTGGCTGGCCATGCAGGACTCAATCCGATGAACTCTTCACGTTTGGCGCTGCAAGACAGCGAGGACTTTAAGTTGCTCATCTCACCAGGGAAAGAGCACGAGCTACTGAAAAGGAAAGCAGGTCAGTCCTTTATCTTGACGGCGATTAGTCTGGCAACGCTGATGCTGGCCGTCACCGCCTTCTTTACCCTCGATGGACAGTTTAGTCCGGGGAACCTGGTGTACACCCTTATGGTCATTCCCGCCTTCTTATTGGCCAATGTAGTGATTCTGCATTATAACGATCTGGTTTTGATTAAAAACCGCTGCATAAAAGCACGGGAGAATATTAAGGTTCAGCTTCAGAAAAGGGCGGATCTCTGGCCGCAAATCGAAAAGATTGTGAAGCGCTATGCAAGCCATGAGCAATCACTGCTAGCCGCGATCAGTAAAATGCGCGCAGAAAGTAACCTGCAGCCTGAGAGTGTCAAGCAACTGGACACCAAGACGGCCAAGGAGTCTCAGTTGGCGTTGAGTGTCAATGCGCTATCAGAGAGTTACCCAGAGCTTAAATCGGAACCGTTGATTGCTCAATTTCAAACGATTATGACGGATACCGAAAATTATCTGAGCCAGCTGCGAAACAGCTATACCCATAGCGTTGAGATCTATAATACTCGGATACAAAGTTTTCCAGATATGATCCTTGCCAAGGCTGCACGCTTTAAACCCCTAACCTGGAACCTGTTATTGACTAGAGGCAGTACAGACTAGAATAGGAAGAGTAGAGTGAAGCATAGAAAATCAGGTTTACCCGGATATTACCAAGCCAAAAAACAAATGTTTGACTCCTTGGAAGACCAGCTTGCCAAGGAGCTGAAGCAGCTCGAAAGAAAAGAGGAAGAACGAACGCGTGACACACTGGCAGAAGATTTGTCACGGCTGTTGGACAAGTACAAGATAACACCCTGTGAGGCACTTCGTATCCTCGGAGTAAGCGCAGAAGCACCATCACAAGGATAAGGCAGCAAAGTGCCAAGAGAAGAAAGTGCCAAGAGAAGGTTGCCCGTTCATTGAAAAAAATGCGATGGGTCGCTTAGCAGGCTAGGCCGTTATCCGAGGCTGCGAAAAAGTGCAAAGCGATGAAAACCTTATAGGTTCAAGCCAATAACGTGATCCGTTTTCCAGACAAGTCTTGGTGCTGAATACTACTAGGTAAGAGAGAAAGGGACAGTGACCTGAAAGCTAATGAACTAAGACGAAGCTGATGTTCGCAGCACAATAATAAACGAAACAAACTTAAGCGCCATCTCGCTGGTTAACCGATATGGTGGGATACTTCTGACCTTCTGATGGTGGCGAGCTTAAACCTTGTCATAAAGGAGCACAGCATACCGTGAGCAGGCTATTGATTGGCTTTGACTCGGCTTGGACACCTTCCAGCTCAGGCGCGCTTGTAGGCGTTCTCTGTTTAGGAAACGGTGCTTATCAAGAACTAGGCTTACCTCAGACTGTCAACTACAGTCAGGCGACGGCTAGGATCAGCCAGTGGCAATCGGAATATAAACCGAAGGCAACGGTGGTCATGCTCGATCAGCCGACGATCGTAAAGAATCCATCTGGCCAGAGACCTGTAGAGAATTTGGTCGGCTCACCAGTCAGCCGCCGTTATGGTGGTGTACAGCCAGCCAATACGGGAAGGACTGAAATGTTCGGTCAAAATGCACCTGTATGGTCTTTTTTGGACAAGTTTGGTGGGCCAGCTCATCCTCTTGAGCACCTAAAAGCAACCTGGGTTATCGAAACCTATCCGGTGCTTTCAATGATTGCA
Source organism: Marinospirillum sp. (assembly GCA_007116195.1). Next base: position 2,050 of record SKIX01000222.1, read on the forward strand.
CTAGGCTGGACGCTATCTGACTCAGTACGCCCCACGGGAAGACTGCCAAAATACAACCCCGAGCGTAGCAAGACTTTCTCAATTGCTGATTGGCAGCATGTCTGCAAGCGTGTTGCCCAGGAGCTAGGTGAGCGCAAGCTTTTAAAAAGTGCTGCTTGGCTGGATTGGGCTGCCCAACAAAAGCCCCGTAAAACCGATCAAGATCACCTTGATGCCTGCATTTGCCTTTTGGTTGCCCTGCAACTGGTTGAGGGGAAGCAGTGTCTAATGATTGGTGATATGGACACTGGCTATATCGTCGTACCCTACTCGGATACTCTTGCAAATGAGCTGGAAGCCCGCTGTATCCAAACCAAAAGAGCCCCTGGTGACTGGGTGAAGCCCTTTATCTTATCTGCACCCTAAACACTGACCTAATCTGATCCTGCCACTCAGCCAGGCTATCCAGGACATGCTAAAGCGCCTAGGTGTTGTCATGCTCCAGCTGCTCGAGAAGAGAAGCATAAAAGTCATTAAGAGGCACCAACCTAGGTGGCAGCTTTCGTCTGGAATGGGTGGCAGCTTTCACTTGGAATAGGTAACCACAGTTTTCAGCAGCCTTCTATCATCGAATAGGCTGGGGCTTGATGACAAATTGATTCGAAGAGACCGGCCGTCCTGCGGCTATGATTTTAAATTGCTCAGTAAATAAATTCACTTGATCACCTGGATCATGTAGCATAAACCTAACTGACCGAAAGACCCTAAGGGCATCGGTTGGGGTTAAATATCACTTAAAAATCAACTCGGTTTTCCTAGAGAAAGCTGAGGACATTCATTTAAAAGACTTCAACGTTCTTTGCGGATCGTTGTTGCGCTTTGCTATGCCTAAGCATTGAGGTTTCACATGAGTAAACGTTGGATCAACCTGTCAGGGATTTTTTTAACCCCACTGATGGCCGGTCTTCAATCATTCATTAAGGTGGTCGGATCGGGTACAGGCTTGGGTAAGAGCTACTCCTGCATTCTGGCGCTGCATATCTATCTAAAAGAGCTGCTGCAAAAGGGAGATGAACGGTCAGTCTTAGCGATCTATTTGGCCCCCCAGCATAATCAGATTGCGTTTCCTGACAAGATAGCGAAAGACCTTGAGCAGGTAGCTACTGCGATTATTCGAGTCAAACCTATCTCAGCTGTCGCCTTGAGCAATATAGAATCTGAAACCAATGCCTATGATGCGGTCAGCTCTCTTTTCTTTAATGGCGATGGGCGAACACCGAACGCTTTATACTCAGGGTTGAAGAAAGCAGCCAAGATCATTGACGCAGCTTCGCAAAAGAGCCCATCGCCAACCAGGTTTGAGCAGACGCTAGCCTTCATCCAAGCAGGCAAGTACAACCTAGACGCTATCCTTGGCAAGCTGCAGCAGGGCGCTCCACTTGAGGAAGGCCACCTGATGGATCCTGGTGCAAGGGCTGAGCTTTATGAGCAGCAAAAAAGCTACGAAGAGCAGAAGGAGAAATTACAGGTTCGGCTGAAAGAACTTGCCGGTAACTTTCAGAATATCCTGCTGCACTCCTACAAAAACCAGCCCTTCTACGAGGCCATCAAACAAAACCTATCCAAGCCAACGCTCAAGGAGTTCAGGGCTGTAACGGCATCCTTTTATCCATTCCTGCATTACCAGCTTTCAGGTGAGCGCCATGTATTAATGGGAATGACCGTCGCTAAACTCATGACCCAGCACCCTGTGTTTTCGCCAAAGTACGTGAAGAAAGGAAATTTCGTAAAATGGAGCGTCCGTACTGCAAGTGCAGAAGCGCTCATTGATGACACCAGTGACCTGCTCACCAAGTTTCGCGAGCAGCTTGCACTAGCCGATGCAGCTGAAGCCAGGGATTCGCTGCCGGGTTGCCGTAAGCTACTTGATGCAGAGGTGCATCTTTATCTGGATGAATCGGACAGCTCTAAAACAACGATCAGTGACGCCCTACATAAGAACCAAGAAGATCGTGGAATTATTCAGGCCAATGGAGCTCTTGCAAAGGAAGCGGGCAGCGTGCTTTATGACCCTGAACAGCTACCCTTGCTAGAGCGCATACCGGATACAGACAGAGAGGCGTATCGTTACCTAACCCGTGGCGAAGAGGATGATGCCCTTGAGCGCCAGATCGGTAAGGATATTCTGCGTAAAATTCAAGACACCATTATAGAGTATGTCGCTTCTACCAACTGGGACCGCTCAGGCCGTGATGCAGCGCTAATTGCGCAAGACCTGAACAAGGATATTCGTTTTCTTGCCCAGTCGCTCTTGAGAGCGCCCTACTGTACAGTGGAGGCGGGGGTCGAACGCTCTGTGTTTGAAATGACCTCTGCTTTTGGTGGCGAGATGTTTGGTTTTATTGGTTCCCGCTACTTGGATCGCTATGTTGTGACGGCCACCCCCAGCTCAATACGCATTACCGAGCCTGAGTACCTCACCCAGAACCAGCCCTCGATTCCGTTACGCAACCTTTTCCTGCTGATTACCCTTAACTGGTTTATTTTCTTGTCTTTGAGTCGTCGACCCGGTGGGGAGGTGGCCAATGAAAAGCTGCGCGCTCAAGTCGTTGAGCAGGTCAATAGCCTGCTGAGTTCAAGTGATTCAGAAACAGCCTCTCACCAAGTTGAAGTCCTTAAGAAGTTTATCAAGTCGCTTTATTCAAAAACTGAAACGGGTCTTCTGGGGGTGGCTAAACCCTTCCGTATGCCTGGGAAAAGCAAAAATGATTTAACCTACCATACGGCTTGTGCTTTTGATTGCATTATTAGAAGCAGCCTCTTGGGAGGAGAGATGAATTCAGGCGTATTTTCACCCAAGGGGGTTGAGGCGAATGAACTGCTGGGTGAGGCCACTGAGTTTTTTAACCAGCTGCCCAATCAACCCATTGATATGGATTACGGCTACCGTAAAACCACAACCATCTTTGGCCTGGCTCAGACAGACAACCAGGATTACATGATTGCGCGGGATAAAAGCCATGTTGTTTTTCCGATCAAGTACCGGCGTGAAGCGGCAGAGTCCTATCTGACTAAACTGGTTTGCAGCAGTCAAAGGCGGGTGTGTTGCTTCTTAATGAGTGCCACGGGTGCTTATGAAAACAGCCATATCCCAGCATGGTCGATGCAGGCTCTTCGCTACTTGGCTGCCAGCCAGGACATCGCTTTTTTGACCATGAGTCAAGAAGACTATGCAATCACCGCAGCCAAGCAGCAAGAGCGCGGCAAGCTTAAAAAAGCCTCTTTCAGAAGCCTAGATGATCTGCCGGACAATGAGCTGATCCGCTTGGCCTATCGTGCAAGAAGTGCATACCTCAAGTCGTTGCAGCAAGAAGGTGATGAAGAGGGGCAGTCTGACATACCAAAAGGAGCCGACTACCACCTGCTTTCGCTGAGTAACCGCTACAAGCTCCTTGAACTCAACAATATCCTGAAAGGCTTGGATTTTATTCATAACCCTGCCGACTATGGCGAAGAGGAACACCGGCCAAGATTTGCATTGGCGCTTGCCCAAACTCAGCAGAAATTTTTAGCGATCATCAGACTCCTGCATAGAGAACCCCGCCTAGACTCAAGTTATTCAATAGAAAGACTCCTCGGTTCTGAGTCCAGTTTTGGTTCCAGTGTGGGCTATGGCATCTACGCACTGACCACCAGGCCGCGCTCCAGCAGGTTTGAATCCCCGCAGCGCTTACAGCGTAAAACCTTGATTGTCTGCTACGCATCCGCTCTGGATAAAGCACTGACCAGAATTTTCAAGCAACCTGTTAAAAATCCGAATAGCCCTGAATATAAGCTCAAAGAGCTATTAGGCATGGCTCCAGAGAAGCCGCTGGCTGATACTTCTGCTTCCGACTTTAACCCCATGAACTACCTGCTCAACCATTATCACGCCTGTAATGTGTACCTTGTCAGTGCCTATCAGTCCTCAGCGCGGGGTGTGAACTTTATCGTCAACAAGGAAACGCCCCTGCTAAAATCTTGGTTGAAAAAGCCCGGCAAAAATACAAACTTGTCGATCTTTGGTGAAGATCAGCCACAGGATAAAGACTTTAGCCCTAGGGATCTTGACTGCCTTTTTATGGCTGCCCCGCCTTACTATTCAGAGTTGAACCCCCACTTAGA
>SKIX01000193.1 GCA_007116195.1 Marinospirillum sp.
CCTCACCACAGCTTCTTAAAGGATCTAGGCCGTGCCCACTATCATGCGATAGACGATACAGCCTGCCTGGATGCCTTTATGCAACTTTCTCAGCTAGAAGGAATTATTCCTGCTCTAGAATCAGCCCATGCTTTGGCCTGGGTCATGCAAAATGCCAAACAACTTGGGCAAGATTGCCAAGTATTAATCAACCTTTCCGGGCGTGGTGACAAGGATGCTGACTTCGTAGCAGAACAATTAAAGCTCTGATTAGACTCAGTGCAGCCAGCCTACAGCCAGTGCAAGGCTGTAGGCACCCTTGGCGGAGATACTAATGAATAAGTGGTTTGCTAACACCTCTATCCAAACTAAAGTCAACGCAGCCCTGCTGATCGTTTTGCTTCTAGTTATGGTGGCATCGATGCTCTTCACAATACGCAGTGAAAGAGCCATGGTTGAAGAAACCATGCAACAAAATGTTCAAGATATGGCTGACACCTATCTAGACACCCTCAACATCATGATGCTGACCGGTACGCTTGCTCAGTTTCGAGAAGTGCATCGAGAAAAGGTATTAAGCCAACCCGGTATGACCGAAGCGCGGGTGCTAAGAACGGATGCTGTAAAACGTTTTTTTGGCGAAGCAGCACCCACTGACCAACCTGTTGATGATCTGGATGCCCGCGCCCTTAAGGGGGAAGCTATTCAGATTATTCAACGCACACCGGAAGGGCGGGTAATGACGGTGCTACGCCCAGTCTTCAATGAAACCGACTACCGTGGCACCAATTGTATGTCTTGCCATGTGGGGGAAGAAGGCGAGCTGCTCGGTGCAATCAGATTAAGCTACAACCTCTCAGATTTAGATGCTCGCATCAACCTCAACCTCCTCCAGCTAGGAGGCATTCAGTCCCTGCTGTTTGTAGGCGGTCTACTGCTCATTTCCTGGGTCGTCTATCGTTTGATTTTGCGCCCTTTAAGACGTATTCGTCGAGCCATTAGACAGGTTGAAGAGAATTCTGATCTCAGTGTCCGTGTTAAGGGTATAACCAGTCAGGATGAAATTGGCAGCCTAGCATCGAATTTCAACAGCATGATTGAGCGTTTTGCCAGTAGTTTAAAACAGGTTGCGGCAACCACACGCACCTTGAAAACCTCAGCGCACACCATTTCTTCAGTTGCTGACGAAACAGTCAATGCAGTGAATGCTCAGCACGCTGAAACGGAGCAAATGGCAAGTTCAATGGAGCAGATGCAGGCCAGTGCTCAAGAAACCCGCGAACATGCTCAGCGTACTTCTCAGGCTTCGGTAGCAGCCGATGAAGAAGCCAAATCTAGCCGTAGCGTTACTGAAGCCTCTATTGCCGGTATTCATGAGCTTACAGAGCACCTTAACAAAGCCTCTGATGTCATTCAGGCATTAGATAATTACAGTGATGAAGTGGGTAAAGTGCTGGAAATTATCACCGGTATTGCCGAGCAAACTAACCTGTTAGCTTTGAATGCTGCTATAGAAGCAGCCAGAGCCGGTGAAAGTGGTCGAGGCTTTGCCGTGGTTGCCGATGAAGTGCGTTCGCTGGCGAATCGTACTCACGAAGCAACACAAGAGGTACACCGCACCATTGATCGTCTGCAAGAAGAAGCCAAGGGTGCTGTTACCATGATGGAAACTGCACGCGCAGGAGCACAAAAAAGTGTTACCGACGTAGAGCGCGTCGGGGAATCTTTAAGCCATATTGCCGATGCGGTTAACCATATCAGTCACCTGAATGCTCAAATGGCGAATGCTGCCGAAGAGCAGCAGGAAGTTGCCGGCCGAGTGAATGGCCAAGTAAGCCATATAGGCACGATTGCTCAACAAACCTCTGCTGATGCACGTAAATCCTCCCAGGTTAGTGATGATCTAGTTCAGCTGGCAGATCACCTGGAGCAACTGGTAGAAGACTTTAAACTGGAATAAAACGATCTAGTCGAACAGAAAAAACCTGGTTCTTGTTGAAGAGCCAGGTTTTTCTTATTTTGGGAGGCTGACTTGAGGTTAAGCCGCCTTGTCACCGATTACATCGCCCACGGTAGCAATAAAATACACGGGATCGAAAGAAGGAGGCAGCTTGTCATGGATTACAAAATACATAAACACTGCATGAATTGCACCAAAACGATAAAAAACCCCGCCAAATAAACGTGAAAACCAATTAGGCTGATGCCGCCTAAGCTTCAACTTACTCTTCGCTGCACCAAACAAATAGCCATAGGTTGCACCCACTATTTTTTGATCGGGTTTCAAGCTACCACTGGTAACCAACTGTTTTGATAGGCGTACCGCTTCACGAATTGAGCGACCTAAAGAAAAAGCCAGCTGGCGACTAACATTTTGCGGCACCTCTGATTTAGCAGCCAACAAGCGGTGCTTTTCCTTCAATACACTATGGGCTTTAGCCAGATGCAAAGAAATTTCACCCTTAGCGGTTTTACGATAAAAGACATGGTCACTTAAATGAGTAAACAGTCCACGGCGATTAAAAAAGCTGACGCAATGGTTGATCACATCCTTAAATGAGAAAAAAGGCATGGTGGCTAGAGGTACAATAACCAACAAGGTCACCAGCATTCCCAACGTCAGCACCAGGGTGCGACGCCTAAGCAGCATGCCTTCAAACAACCCGAACAGCAATAAAGTCATCGCCAAGAGTACAAAGACAGCTAAAACCAAGCTATTAATGAGGTGACTCAGTAAAAAGCGCAGGCCTTCTCTGCTGCTAACTATCGCGGCAAGAAAGCGCTGCATTTCCTGAATACGAAAGCTTATTTCAGATGTCATAGCGTTTTTCTCCTAACACTTTCTTCAGCAAAAAGAGATTTTACCAAAGTCTCAAATAAAAGCGCCCTTTGTTCGCTGATCACTGTAATTTTCTTTTAAACACATTTAGACTAGCCCTTCTAATACGTCCTTAATTTCAACGGAAATACCATGCTTGAAAACGATGTTGTTCTGGTTGTTGATGACTCTGCAACAGCGCGCACCGCAATTATCAACGTCTTGCGCGACCGCCTTTACTGCAAAGAGGTGTTCGAAGCAAGCAATGGTAAAGAAGGGCTAAGAATTCTACAGCAGCACCCCGAGATAGACTGGATTTTCTGCGACTGGGAAATGCCAGTTATGACGGGTGATCAGTTTTTAACTGCCGTTAGAGAAAACCCAGAAACGGCTCATCTACCCTTTATCATGATCACCTCTAAGGGTGATCGAGATTCCTTGGTGACTGCTGTACAACTCGGCGTTACCTCTTTTGTAGTCAAGCCGTTTACTGCGAAAAAGCTTGTTGAAAAGGTTTTTCTGGCGCGTGGGCGTATGGAAAGGCGCAATGCCGAACGCATTAAAGCTTCTAACGGCCAAAAAGCCAGGCTGAAGTTTACGGGCAAAGACGCAGTAGAGAGCGATATGATCGACGTTTCGCTATCGGGCCTGCTAACCCTGTGCGACCATGAACCCATCAAGGGCATTGCTGTATTTGATAAGGTTCAAGTACAGGTTACGCTGCCCCATTCAGATAAACAGCTGAACCTTCCGTGTCAGGTCATTCGCCTGGAAGCAGACCCTATGCACCCTTCACGCAGTGATCAAATTCGCGTAGCGACCCGCTTTATGCCGATGGAAGCAGAAACACGCGGGCGTCTGGTTGACTATATCGAAGCCACCAGACGCATTAACAGTCGCGAAGAAAAGGACAAGGCTAACTAGCAGAGGGCTAGCTAGCGCACTTCCAGTTTGCGTTCTTGGCTAACCTCTTGCCCCTGTTGATCTCGCCAGACCCAAGCAGCTGCTGCAGGCTTGGGTAATTGCAGCTTTAGGCGAACATAGGGGTTAGCAGCTGTGCCTGTATAAAAACGGGCTTGCCAAGCTTGTTCTCCGTCCAGATAAAGGCTTAGGCTTTCAACTAAAGCCTGGGGCGCTCGCTCGCCATCCCCTGTTTCGCGCAAGCCTGTTTCCATAGGGTGATTAACCAGAGTTCGCACCTCTAAAGGGCGACCTGCTGACATGCGTCTGGGTAAGGCAACACGGGGGGTCTGCATTGCTGGTTCCCCTTGCTGCTCACTTGCCATTAAGCAACCGCTCACTGTTACTCTGACTTCTTTGGCCGCTACCCAAACCTGCCCCTGACTGGTTTCAGCGACGGCAATAACCGTTTGAGTTTCATTCAAGCGGATACGGGTGGCTAGATCAGGGAGCAGCCGCTCATCAGCAAAGCGAAAATCGATCACTTCTGGATTAGGGTTAGCCGTTGCAAAAACACGCAAGCTTTGCAGTCGATCCCCTGCTTGAAGTTGTCCAGAAAAACTGATCGCTAAAGGCACCGCTGAACCATCTTCCGAAACCAGGGGAAGATCCAGATTCAGCCCCTCAGTTTTAGGTGTACGCCCATCTAAGAGCTGCTGCACGGGCAAAAAGCTCTCCCAGCGCTCAGCAAAAGCAGGCAAGCTAATCAACACCAAAATTAATGCAGCAAAACCACGTGTTACCCAACTCTTCATACTCTTGCTCCACTTGTCTTCGCTGCACCCGGCCAGCGCAAGCGCAGCCAGCAACCCAGGAGGATTCCAATAAAAGCCACAAAGCTAGGCAGCGCTAGCGTTGAAATACCGGTTAAACCCTGCCCTAGGGTACAACCTAAAGCCAGTACACCCCCCACCCCCATCATCCAGCCACCTAATAAAGAGCCACGCAACTGGCTAGGGGTTTCAAAAAACTGCCAGCTAAACTCACCTGAAGCCAAGGCACGCAAAGCCGCACCAGCTATCACAGCAGCAACCAGAATAATTCCGAAGCTTAAGCGAGTACCTGTAGCCAAGTGAAGGTATTGCTGAGCTTCAGCGACGGGAGCAACAAAGGTTAGCGAAGCCAAGCGAACTGGCTCAAAATCATCGGCACCTAAAAAGCCGGTAATCCACCAACCTGCGGGGATACACAGTCCGATACCCATACCCGCGGCCCAAAATTGGGGGCTAGAGCGCAGCTGCGCTGAACTCAGCGTCCAAAACAACAGGGCCAAAGCCATCAGACCACCGAGCCAACTGGGCAGCTGCAACCACGGCAAGCTCACGCGGCTGGCCTCTTCCAACCCCATCCTTAAAGGTGCCAGCACACCAGATGACACCATGCCAGCGCCCAGTGCCAAAGCCAAGAGGGTGACCAGGCTACGCAGGTTGCCTGAACCCAGGAGTACCAGACTGCGTGCACCACAAGCGTTAGCGAGTGTCATGCCATAACCAAACAGCACACCGCCAAAAAGCAGTAATGGCAAAGGGGCATCAGCCTGCACATACAAAGATGCTCCTAGATCAATCGAAGGGCTAATCACTAAAAGCTGAGTGGCAGCCACAGCGACGGCTAAAGCTAAAAGATAAAGTCGTAACCCTGCCAAGCCCTTACCCTGGTAGCTATTAACCAAGGCACGCAACAGGCAGAAACGGCTCCACTGAGCTAAACCTCCAAACACCAAGCCCAGCAGAGCCGTTGCCAAAAGAACCCGCTGCTGCGGGCTCTCGACAAGATTCAGAATCCAATCAGGCATTAAGCCATTTCCTCTAGCAAATTACTTAGTAAGCTGTACCCCAGGTATCCTGGCTTATGGCTTCATACCAACCCACGGCATACTCAGCTTCAGCTTTTCTTACCCTGGGCTCTGCTGAAGCAGGACTTAAGCCTCCTGAGCCCTGAGGGCTAACAATCAAGTTATCCTCAACACGGTAAACGCCTGCGACAGAAATACCATAATCTGGAGTAACCAGGCTGTAGCAGGTATTGGCCCAATGAGGATCAACAGCAGGCTTTGCTTCTAAGGAAGCCAAAATGGCCGCAGCAGCTACTTTACCCTGAGCATTAGCAGCAAAACCTGACTTAGGCATAGGGGCAGCAATACTGGCATCACCAATCACATAGATGTCCTTAGCCAACTCAGACTCAAACGTTCTTGGATTAACAGGAGCCCAACCACTGGCATCGGTGACTCCAGCTCGCTGTGCGATCAAACCAGCTTTTTGCGGCGGCACAACATTCAGCACACCAGCCTGGTGCAGGCTACCAAACTCAGTTTCAACCTGACGACGCTTGGCATCAACTCGCACCACTTGACCATC
>SKIX01000109.1 GCA_007116195.1 Marinospirillum sp.
AAGCCACCATTTGGCCCAAGGCTTGTTCAGCGCCAAAATCGACCAAAATGGTGTAGCCCTGCAAGCCCAGCACCATGCCAATAAATAAACCTGAAACCAGAATAATGATTAGGGATAGTACGCCAACAGAGTAAACTTGATGCACCCATAAGCGCCAACCTGAAGCACTCGGCCAGCCGGCTAAGGACTGCACTAGAAAAATGCCTGAACGCCCCCAGGCTGTCATTAAAGCCAAAGCAAAGCGACCTAGCCTTGCGACACGTTCAAGCATTAGTAGCCTCCAAAAGGGAGCCAGCCAACAAGTCTTCTGCCAAGTTAACAGAGGGATAATGAAAGGGGACAGGGCCATCTGGCAAACCAGCAACGAACTGTTTAACCTCGGCTTGCTCGCTCGCCTGCAGCTGCTCGGGAGTGCCTTCAGCGATTACCTGGCCACCAGAAAGAATATAGGCATAATCTGCGATAGACAGGGTTTCAGCAATATCATGGGAAACAATAATTGAAGTTAGGCCCAGCGCCTCATTCAGTCGCTTGATGAGCTGCACCAGCACACCCATGGAAATAGGATCTTGACCAACAAAAGGCTCATCATACATTAATAGCTCAGGATCCAAGGCAATCGCCCGCGCCAGGGCAACACGGCGGGTCATGCCACCGGAGAGCTCAGCAGGCATCAGCTGTCTAGCGCCTCGCAACCCCACAGCTTCCAGTTTCAGCAACACCAAATCGCGGATCATCGCTTCTGGCAGCTCAGTATGCACTCGAAGAGGGAAGGCAACATTTTCATAAACAGACATATCTGTAAATAAAGCACCTGACTGAAACAGCATCCCCATTCGGCTACGCAATTTAAATAATGCAGCACGGCCTAAACGGGGCACTGGCTGCCCAAACACTTCAATTTGCCCCTGCGCAGGTAAAAGCTGGCCACCCAGCAGGCGCAGCAAGGTGGTTTTTCCCGTACCACTGGGACCCAGAACAGCAGTAATCTGGCCACGCCGAACCCTTAGGTTGACCCCTGAAAAAATAGGAGTAGCGCCTCGGGAAAAGTGCAGATCAGTAACTAAAGCTAAATCATCGGGCATGGTTTTTCCATCTACGAACCCTGAGTGAAAGAGGGTATAATCTAAAGTTAAGCGCAGCCCAATACAAGTTAATTACGGCTGCAGTCGAGCCAACACCCAACCGCGGAGTTGCCCAATTTTTTCATGACTAGCACCGACTTCCTAGCCAGCGCCCGCAGAACACTTGAGCTGGAAACCTCGGCTTTGCAAGAAGTTAGCCGCCACCTCGACCACCACTTTAATCAAGCTTGCGAATTAATTTTGGCCTGCCAGGGCCGAGTTATAGTAACGGGCATGGGCAAGTCTGGCCACATTGCAAATAAGCTAGCAGCTACTCTGGCTAGCACAGGCACACCTGCTTTTTTTATGCATCCCGGAGAAGCCAGTCATGGTGACCTGGGCATGGTAACCCGCAGTGATCTTTTACTCGCCCTTTCCAACTCAGGCGAAACCCAGGAGGTCACCTCCCTCTTGCCACTTTTAAAACGACTTGGCATTCCTGTTGTCAGTATGACCGGCGCACCCAGCTCGACTCTCGCCCAAGAAGCCAACGTTCACCTTAATGTTAGTATTAGCCGTGAAGCCTGCCCGCTTAACCTGGCCCCCACTTCCAGCACAACCGCCAGCCTGGCGCTCGGTGATGCTCTAGCCATAGCACTGCTCGAAGCTCGTGGTTTTGGTGCAGATGACTTTGCTCTATCGCATCCAGGTGGCAGTCTAGGGCGACGCCTGTTGCTTCGTGTCGCTGACATTATGCACACGGGCGAAGCCATACCGAGTGTCTCTGCCGAAGCCAGTTTACGCGAAGCCTTGCTAGAAATAACCCGCAAAGGTTTAGGCTTCACCTGCATCCTGGATGAGCAAAAGCGCCTGCTTGGTGTCTATACAGATGGTGACTTACGTCGTACTCTGGATCTCGCTCAAAACCTTCACCAGCTAAAAGTCGCTGATGTAATGACACCTAGTGGCAAAACAATTAATGCTGAGCTTTTGGCTGCTGAAGCAGTACACCTTATGGAGGCCAGTGAAATCAATGCACTGGCTGTTACCAATAGCGACCAACAAGTGGTTGGTGCCCTCAACATGCATGACCTGCTTAAAGCGGGTGTCATTTAATAACTCAGAGAGAAATCATGGAGCTATCCACAAAACTGCTAGAAAAAATGCGGCCACTGCGCCTACTCGCTTTAGATGTTGATGGTGTACTGACCGATGGTCGGCTTTATTTTCATAACGATGGCGGTGAAACCAAAAGCTTTAACACCCAGGACGGCCAAGGCATTAAATTATTACAAGCTAGTGGTGTAGAAGTAGCCATCATAACTGGACGTGAATCGAATATCGTCAGCCAAAGAGCAGCGGCGTTGCAAATTAACGAAGTGATGCAGGGGCGCGAAGACAAGTTGACTGCACTGACCGAACTGGTTGTACGACGCGGTTTCGACTGGGAGCAAGTTGGCTACTGTGGCGATGATTTACCTGACTTAGCTGCTCTACGTAAAGCAGGCTTAGGGGTTAGTGTACCCAATGCGCCTGCTTATCTAAAGCCCTACTGCGACCTGATCACTCAACGCCCCGGTGGCCAAGGTGCCGTGCGCGAAATCACGGATCTTATCATGCAGGCTCAGGGCACCTGGCAGGCCTGCTTGCATCATTATCTCTACAACCAAAATCACTAAAGCCTCATGCCAACCCCTGTTAGCAAGCTCCTTGCTCTGGCCACACAGGCCGCTAGTCAGCGCTTTATTTTACTGGGTTTATTGCTCGCTCTGGGTGGCTGGCTAGTCTGGATTCAAGAAGCCACCCTGACCAGGCCTGCTACATCTATTCCGCAGACCCATGGTGAGCCTGATGCCTCTATTCAAGGTGCTCTATTAAAGCGCTACAATGCACAAGGACAGCTTTTTCAAATTTTAGAGGCCGAACAGGCGACCCACTACCCTGAAGCCGATCTAACTGAACTTAAGCTGCCGATCATCAACCACTGGACACCCGCAGGGCAACTCTGGGTATTAAGCGCTAAGCTTGGTGAGCTTCAGGGCCAGGAAGATATTTTCCTGCAAGATGAAGTCAGGCTTCAGCCTAAAAACCCTGACTCAGCCTATACACCTGAGCTTTTCACTCAAAGGCTTTGGCTAAACACCGAGCAGAGTTCTGCTCACACCCCTGACCCAGTCAGCTTAGTAAGCCCAGCAGGCAGAACTCACGCAGTAGGGTTGGAAGCCAGCCTGAATAGCCATCAGATTCAACTTCTTAGCCAGGTTGACAGCCTTTACACTAGCCGTCCCAGGTTAACGGAACAGGAACAACCATGAAGCAGGCGTTTACATCTTTTTTGATCTCCCTGGCAGTCAGTCTTACCGGCTTGGCTAGCAGTTCAGTTTGGGCGCTACCTGAAGACCGTGATCGCCCTATCCAGGTGAATGCCGCAAGCATGCAATGGCTCAATGAACAGCAAAAAGGGGTCTACCAAGGCGAGGTTGTTGCTACTCAGGGCGAACTTCGCCTAGAAGCGGATCGGCTGACTCTGTTTCGAGGCCAAGCAGGAACTTTAAGCCGAGTTCTAGCCGAAAACGAACAAGGCTTAGCTTATATGCGCGACCTCCCTGAACAAGACCAGCCCCAGGTTGAAGCCTGGGCAGAGCGTATTGACTACAACCCCACAGATGAAACCCTGATACTGACGGGCCAAGCACACTTGGTACAAGGTGAAGACAGCTTCCGAGGTCATCAGCTAACCTACCATCTTACAACACAAGACCTGCAAGCAAAGCAAGATCAAGGTTCTGAGCAGCGTATTGAAGTCATTTTGTCCCCCCAACGTACAAGCGACTAAACCATGAGCAGCAAAACCCTCACCGCACACCACCTACAAAAAAGCTATAAAGGTCGCAAGGTTGTTCAAGACATCAGCCTTAGCGTTACTCAAGGGGAAATTGTTGGGCTGCTAGGCCCTAATGGGGCGGGCAAAACAACCTCCTTTTACATGATAGTCGGGCTGGTCAAAGCTGATGCTGGACAAATTTTTTTAGATCAACACGACCTGACAAAACAGCCGATGCATGGTCGCGCGCAAGCGGGGTTAGGCTATCTGCCGCAAGAAGCCTCCGTATTCCGTAAACTGAGCGTCGAAGACAACATCCTGGCTATTCTGGAGCTGCGTAAAGAACTCAGCAAGCAACAGCGCCAACAGCTTTTAGAGCAGTTGCTAGAAGAGTTCTCCATTACTCCTATCCGTAAAAGCAAAGGCATGAGCTTGTCGGGTGGCGAAAGACGACGGGTCGAAATAGCTCGAGCACTGGCTAATGAACCTGACTTTATCCTCTTAGATGAGCCCTTTGCCGGCGTTGATCCCATCTCGGTAGCTGAAATCATGGGTATTATTCGTCAGCTTCAGGCACGCCACATTGGTGTTTTAATCACCGACCACAATGTTCGCGAAACCCTGGCAATCTGTGAGCGTGCTTATATTGTCAGCGAAGGGCGAATTATTGCCCAAGGAGATTCGGAAGCCATTCTGGGTAATGCGGATGTCCGCCGAGTTTACCTAGGTGAAGAGTTCAAGCTGTAAAGCAGCCTGTTTTCAATGGCACACTATTTGCTGTAAGCTATTATTTAACTTTTACAACCACCCTTCAGTGCTTAGCAGTGATTAATCCCTTATGTCGATGAAACCCAGTCTAGGTCTTCAGGTCTCACAAAACCTAGTGATCACACCGCAGCTACAGCAAGCTATTCACTTGCTGCAGCTTTCTACCCTCGACCTACAGCAAGAAATCCAGCAAGCCTTGGAGTCCAACCCCCTGTTGGAAGAAGAAAGCGATCAGCCCGAGCCACGACTGGAAGCCGACCCCTTCGATACTTCAACTCGTGAAGCGCAAAAATCAGAAACCCAGCAAGCAGAAACTCAACAAGAAATGAATGCCTGGGAAGAACAGCGACTACCTGACCAGCTACCTGTAGATAGCGCCTGGGAAGACATCTACAGCCATGATTACACCTCAAGCAGTGGCCTGGCAGACAACGCCAACGACCACTACGAAAAAGACACCGCCAGCACCAGCCTGGCCGAGCATCTTAGCTGGCAGCTTAACCTCAGCCTGCATAACCAGCGAGATAGACTGCTGGGAGAAACTCTCTTAGACAGTATTAATTCAGAAGGCTACCTGACCGAAAACCTGCAAGTGATTTGCGATGCACTGCAGCAACAAAACCCAGAGTTAGCCGATCTAACTTGTGACGAACTCGTTGCTGTGCTCAAGCTCATTCAGCGTTTCGATCCCCCTGGGGTCGGTGCACGCGATTTAAGAGAATGCCTACTGCTGCAATTAGAACAGCTGCCACCCGAAACTCCCTATCTGGCTAGCGCACAGCGTTTGGTGGATCAGTATTTGGAAGTACTCGCTAATCGTGACTACCGCTTCTTAATGCGTCGCTTAAAGCTAAAGCATGAAGATGACCTTCATGAAGTCATCACCCTCATTCAGAGCCTTAATCCTAAACCAGGCAGCAGTATAGAAAGTGAAACCAGCAGCTATGTTATTCCTGACCTGCTGGTTAAAAGAACAGAACAAGGCTGGCGGGTCGAACTCAATCCAGAAACGCTGCCCAAGCTAAGGGTACAGCCACACTACGCTGAACTCATTCGTCGAGCCGATTCCAGCGCCACCAACACCTACCTAAAAGATCACTTTAAAGAAGCTCAGTGGTTAATCAAAAGCCTGCAGAGCCGTAGTGAAACCCTATTAAAGGTTGGCAGCCAAATCGTTGATGTACAACAGGAGTTTTTAGAAAAGGGTGAAGAGTTCATGAAACCCATGGTCTTGGCTGACATAGCCAAAGCTGTGGATATGCACGAGTCGACTATTTCTCGAGCCACCACGCAGAAATACATACATACACCGCGTGGAATTTTTGAACTCAAATACTTCTTCTCCAGCCACGTTGCCACAACGGAGGGTGGAGAAGCCTCCTCGACAGCCATACGAGCACTACTCAAAAAACTGTTGGCGCAAGAACCCGCTAAAAAGCCGTTGTCTGACAACAAGCTCGCCGAGCTTTTAGCTGAGTCAGGTATTCAAATCGCCAGGCGCACTGTTGCCAAGTACCGAGAAGCCATGGGTATCCCTCCATCCAGCGAGCGCAAGCGCTTACGCTAGCCCTCTTTGTCAAGCAAATTATCTAGGCCCTGAGGCGCTTTCAGGGCTTTGCTTTAATTTAAAAAGCGTTACAATGAAAAGGTTCACTTAAGATAATAGGAGTCTGATATGCAACTGAACATTACGGGTCATCACGTTGAACTCACTGATGCACTACGTGAGTATGTAGAAACTAAATTCACAAAATTAGAACGTCATTTTGACCAAATTACCAATGTTCAGGTGACCTTAACGGTTGATAAGCTGCGCCAAATTGCAGAAGCAACTCTGCACGTGGCTGGTGGTGAAATTCATGCCAGCGCAGAAACCGAAGACATGTATGCTGCAATTGATCAGCTGATTGACAAACTAGATCGCCAACTGATCAAGCATAAAGAGAAAAATCAGGCTCGCCAACAAGGCGCCAGTCACTAACTTTGCCGGTTTAAAGCTCAGCGATTCTTATGCAAATTAATGAAATACTGACTCAGGAACGTACTCTTTTTGGCGTTCCTGGCGGCAGCAAAAAAAGAGTTTTGGAGTACTTTAGTAAATTTATCGCGCAGCAAATACCTGCGTTAGATAGCGAAGAAGTATTTTCAAGGCTCATCGCACGCGAAAAGCTGGGCAGTACAGGTATCGGGGAAGGCGTTGCCCTTCCTCACTGCCGCATCAGCCACTGCAAAGATGCAATAGGCACCTTTATTCGTTTGCGCGATAAAATAGACTTCGATGCCTTGGATGGTCAACCTGTTGACTTAATCTTCCTTTTGCTAGTGCCTGAAGAAGCCAATGAAGCCCACCTGCAAACCCTGGCTCATCTTGCAGAAACCTTTGCACAAGAAGACATGCGCAAAGCCCTGCGTAAAACAGATCAACCCGAGCAATTATTCAGCCTACTGACTAACTTGTCGGGTGCTTAATCGACTTAGCCTGATCTCAAGGAGGCGCCCATGCAACTGGTTATTATCAGCGGACGCTCAGGGTCAGGCAAAAGCGCCGCCCTGCATGCTTTAGAAGACCTTGGCTACTATGCCATCGATAACCTTCCAGCTGGTCTACTGATTCCACTAACTGAACAGGCTAGAGTGCAATCCAACTTAAGCCGCGTCGCGGTGAGTATTGATGCACGCAACCTGTCGCAAGATCTTGATCACTTCCCCACAGTGATGCAAGAGCTAGCTGCAGAAGGTGTAGAAGTTAACGTGGTTTACCTTAATGCCAGCTCCAAAACCTTATTGGAACGTTTTTCAGCAACACGACGAAGACACCCTCTAACTCGTGAAGGACAACTATCACTGAGTGAAGCCATTGATAAAGAGCAGTCATTGCTCGACCCTTTGGCCAACTTGGCACACTTAACACTGGATACCACTCGACTATCAGTACATGAACTGCGTTCAACGATTGCTAAAGAAGTTGCTAAAACCAACAATCAGCCTACAACTTTGATGTTTCAGTCTTTTGGTTTCAAAAAAGGACTGCCGTTAGATGCTGACCTGGTCTTTGATGTGCGCTGTTTACCCAACCCTTATTGGGACCTGGAACTACGCTCTAAAACCGGCCAGGATGCAGCCGTGGTTAACTTCTTTGAGCAGCATCCACGTCCTGAAGAAATGTTCACTGATATTTGCCAGTTTGTTGAAAACTGGCTGCCCAAGTTTATTGAGTCTAACCGCAGCTATGTTGCGGTTTGTATTGGCTGCACGGGTGGGCAGCACCGCTCGGTTTATCTGGCTGAAAAACTTGGGGCGTATTTTTGTCAGGTTCATTCTGACGTGCAGGTGCGTCACCGTGAGCTTCAGTTAACCAATCAGGTGAACTAGGTCATGCTGGAAAAACAAGTCACCTTAACCAATAAGAAAGGCCTGCATGCCCGCGCTGCCACCCGAGTTGTACAGGTTAGTCAGGCTTACCAGGCTAAAATGGAGCTCTGCCTTGAAGATCGCTCAGCCAGTACACGCAACATTATGCAGTTGTTAATGCTCGCAGCCCCTTGCGGCACCCAGCTCACTCTTAAAGCAGAAGGTGAGGATGCCGACCAGGCCTTGGCTGCTCTCGATCAATTAATCCAGGCAAGATTTGATGAAGAAGACTAAACCGGACGAGCTACTAGATCAGGAAGCAGGGCCCAGCAAGAGCGAATTAAAGCGCCAGATGCTCGAACTACAAGAGCTGGGAAAAAAGATTTTAGCTTTAAACAACAAGCAGCGCGCCAGTCTACCGCTAACTGAAGAACTCCAGGCCGCCTTGGTAGAACATGACCGTATTAAATCTCACGAAGCTCGTCGACGCCAGTTGCAGCGGATCGGAAAGCTCATGCGCTCTGCAGATGCACCGGCCATTCAACAGGCAGTCGACCTTTTTGATGCCAGTTCCGATGCCTATGCTCAGCACTTTCAACAACTTGAACACTGGCGTGAGCGCCTGCTTGACGAAGAGGCTGCTTTAGCAGAGTTTATAAATGCTTATCCAGAGTGCGAAGTACAAAAACTCCGTCAACTGATTCGTAACGCCCGTAAAGAGCGCGACCAGAATAAGCCACCTGCCAGCTCTCGCAAGTTGTTTCGCTACCTGCGTGAATTGGCTGAAACCCAGTAATTAGCGCAACTTCTGTAAACGCAGCTGGGGCTGATTAATCGGCCCCTCAACTCGGTAGATCGCTTCTCGTCGCGTATCAACAAACAGCCCTAGCGTTTGCTGCCCCAACCAGATGGCTAAACCTAACTGGGGGCCACCTAAAACAACCGCGGCTAAAGGCAAAGTCTGCCCCACCGGCAAAGTGACCCTCAGCTCTTGATTCAGCGTTTCATCTAGCAAATCAATTTCACCACTCAGTTTTAAGCGGGTGGCTGAACTCTGCATTAGGCTCGGCTGGCGAGTATAAAGGTAACCCTGATCCAGTTTATAGGCTCCCTGTAAACGATCAAAGCTGATACCTTCAGCGGTCAAGTCAGAAAAGTCTAGACGCAAACGCCTGACCAGTTGGTCGATATTCAATAGCCCAAAAAATCGACTGGCTCCTAAAGCGGTACCCTCCGTTTCAGGAAAATAACCACGTCCAAATTTTATATCCAGCTCACCCTGGGCATCGGCTAAAAAGAAGCCTGCAGGAGAACCTGGCCACTCTAAAAAACCTGTAAAATGATGTTGCTCACTGACTAAGGGCGAACGACTACCCGGTAGCAGGCTGCGCAGAGCCGCAGCTGGATCACCACCCGTTAACTGCCAATCCAACCAGGTCGTGGACTCAGGCAGCAAATGCCAAGCCAGGGTTGCATCGAGTTGGCTAGCTTCTAGTCTGCCCTGAACATCCTGCAAGGTCACCCTTTGTGGGCTCGTTAATAAGCGTCCCTGCCATTGCCCCCAAAAAGCCGCTCCTCGCTCTAAGCGTTCGAGAGTCCAATCAATATCAGGCCAGCTACCAGGACGCCAAGTCTGCCAAGGGTCTGGAGTCCGTGAAGCCAACCTTACCTCGCGGCTCAACTTGGGCCTGCTTGGCAGTATAGCTTCTGAAGCTTTTGACTCAGGCAAACGCACTCTTTGCATTGCTAAGCGCCAAGGCTGTTCAGCTTCTGAAAAAATCCTAAGCTCTCCAATTAAGGGCTCTGAGATCAAAGAAGCGGTCAGTCCATCCTTCTCCGGCTCTAACCGAACAGCCGTCAGACCCTGCTGATAATCGCCCCAAACCACTTCTTGAGAGCGCACCAGAATCTCTGGCAACCAATTGATCCAGCTCATCTCCTTAGCAGCACCGCTGGAGTTTGGGTTAGGTGAAACCGTTTCCGTCATATAGCTGGCCTGAAACCAGTCTAAAAGCTGAGTAACATCAAGCCGGTAGAGGTCAGCTGTGACTTTTAATCCGCTGCGTCCAGGAAGCTGCGCTCTGGCTTGCTGACGATCAGCTAAAGCCAAACCAACTCCTTGCTCAGGTTCAGATAACTTAAGCGTTAAATGCAGCTGCTCACCCAGATGCAGATCTAAGGGCAACTCGGGGTCAGGCAAAGCCAGCTCAAACTGTAAAGCCAGAGGCTCGGTCTCAGTTTTAGAGAAGGGTTCCGGAAGTGCCCAAGTCAGCCCTATTAAGTCTGAATATAACTCCAAGCTGGCTAGCGGATTCAGTGGCAACTGCCCGGTTATTTGAGTGACTCCCTCAGCCCAGGGTAAAGGGGGCCAGTCGAGCCAAGTCAATAAGTCAGCAAGGTCGAGATCTCCGGTAAAGCTCAAGAGGTTTTCAGGGCCTGTAATCTTGGCTGTGAAGGGTTGCTGCCAAAGACGACCAACTAACTGGGAAGCCGACAAGCCCTCGCTTAGATCGAAAGTCAGATCACCTGTAACAGCCTGCAATTGCATATCAAGGGTAGAAAGGTCAAGTACCCCCTCCTCGATATCCAGGCTTACTTTCAGCTGCAAGTCATCTTCGCTGCTATAAAAAGGCAGGTGTAAATTCAGTTTACCCTGACCCTGGCCCTGATAGCCCCATAGCTGCAAAGTCTCTGGCAGCCATTCTTGCAAGGGGCTGTTACTGATTAACTCAGAAAAAACATTCAGATCTGAGCTAAAGTCACCTCGCAGTTCGAGTAGTTGACCCTTTGCACCTGGCAGAGTCGCAAAATCAACCTGCTGCAAATCAGCATCCAGCAAACGCCCTTCATGTACCTGACCACTAACCCAACCTTGATCAACTCTAACCCAGCCCTTGAGTGCCTCAGCACTTGGCCAGGCTGAGTCAAATTGCATTTGGGCCGCATCGACATCCAGCTGCAATTGAAAGCTAGCTGCTTGCTCCGCTTCAACCGACCCCGCATAAATAAACCCACCTTTGGAAATCTCGCCCTCTAGTAGAGCCAACTGCAACCAATTCCAGACCTCTTCTGGCAAGAGGTGGCTAGGTACAAGTTGCTGATAAGCTTGAACTTGCGTAGGTAGCAGCCCCAGATTTAAATAAAAACGACGATCCTGGGGCTGTAACTGGAGACTAAATTCTCCGGTCACTCGGCTACTGCCCTGTTGATCTGGCCAGGGCAGGTCAACACTTAGTTTGTCTCCATCAACCCAAATAGATTCTTCCTGCAGTAGCCAGCTTACTTCACCACGGGCTGCTGCTAAGGTAAAAGGTTGTAGATACAGCTGAGGAAAAAACACCTCCAAGGGCTGGTCATCAAAAATCACTCGCCCGCTTTCTTGGTCCACCTGCAGCCACGCATCCAGACCATGAATAGCAGGAGCCCCTTGCCAGGCTTCAACACTAACCCCGTTAAGCTGGCTAAGCAGCTCCCAGGGCTTACCTTTTGCCCAAGTCCAGGCAAGCTGCTGCAACTCCCCTTGCGGCTGTAGATCCCTGAGCAGTTGCTCTACCCACTTGGGCAAAGAAACCTCTGCAAGCAGCAATTTTTGCATCTGTGCTAACTGCATTGACTCAATCAATAGCTGATTTTGAGTTGCAACCTGTGACCAGCGGCCCTGAATAGCATCCAGTTGCATTCCCTTCCAAACCAGGCCCTGGCCAGAAAAGTCGATTTTTAAATCCTTGGGGTGCCAGTTAAGAGTCGCTGCAAGTGCCTCTAATTCCAGTTCACTTGTGCCCAAATAGAGCTGACTAGCCGGTAAAGCCAAATGCGCTTGAACCTGCCCTGAGCGTGAGCTTAACCAGGCCTGCAATGCCAAACGACCACTGGGCAAGCCCAGCTGCTCTTGCCAAGCTTGGGGCCAGAAAGCTTCCAAGGATTCCAAGTCCAGATCTGAAAAATCAAACCAGGCCTCTACCTGCTGATCCTGCAGGTTGACGTCATCACCATAGAGGGTCACCAGTAACCTTGAACGAGCCTCGCCTTCACTTAAAGCCAGTTGAATATCTAGCTGTCGTCCGGCCTGCCAGCGTCTGTAGGTTGCTTTTTCAGCAGTCACTGTAAAAGCAGGTGCCTGCTTCGGCTGCAGATGCAACTGTAAGCCAGAAAAGTCCAGCTCACCTTGCACGAGCAGGGATTCAATTTTTTTTATCCTAGCAGCTAACCACTGCTCTAAGCCGGCCCCTTCAGCCTGCTGCGCTGGGGAACTAGGTGAGGCTAACCTGGGCCAGTCACGCAGCTGCCAACCCTGATCAGTTTCTTCCAACCAGAGGCTCAAACCTTGCAAATTGGCTTCAGCGAGACGCACTTGTCCGGTAAAAAGACTCCGCCAAGTATTCAACTCTAACTCAACAGCTTCCAGCTCTAAAAAGGGCTGACTACCCGCTGCTAAGGTTAAGCCTTGAATTTTTAGGCGAGGGTCTAAACGATACAGGGATGCACCCAAGTGCTCACTAGTGACTTGAAAAGGAAAATAGCGATGGAGTTGATCTTCAATAACTGGACGCACTCGGTCCAAATGAGGCATAAAAAAACGCAGTAGCACCACCAGCAAAGCGGTCACAACCAGCAGGATCAGCAACGACCAGAGTGGCAGCTGAAGAAGGTAACCTCGCCAAGCCTTGGGAGATGAAGTCTCAGTCGCCATCTTTACTGCAAGACAATATCAAATTGCTCTTGTGAATAGAGAGTTTCGACTTGAAAACGTATTGTTTTGCCAATAAAAGCCTCTAAATCAGCGACGGCTGCAGACTCTTCATCAAGAAAGCGGTCAACGACAGCCTGCCCCGCCATCACTAAATAAGCCCCGCCACCAAAAGCTCGATCCATACGCAACAGGTCACGCAGAATTTCATAGCCAACTGACTCGGCCGTTTTTAAAGAACCGCGCCCTTGGCAGAGGTGACAGGGTTCACAAAGAATTTGCTCTAAGCTTTCACGGGTGCGCTTGCGGGTCATTTGTACCAAACCCAGCTCCGTCACTCCAGTCAGCTTGGTTTTCGCATGGTCTTTTTCAAGGTTCTTTTCCAGCAGGCGCAACACTTGGCGCTGATGCTCAGCATCATCCATATCAATGAAATCAATAATAATAATGCCACCTAGATTCCTGAGTCTTAGCTGACGCACTATGGCAGCTGCAGCTTCCAGGTTGGTTTTAAAAATCGTTTCTTCCAGGTTACGATGCCCAACAAAGCCCCCGGTATTCACATCAATCGTGGTCATGGCTTCAGTCTGATCGATCACCAGATAGCCACCACTTTTCAGCTGAACTTTGCGCATTAAGGCCTTCTGCACCTCATCTTCAACACTGTACAAATCAAAGATGGGGCGTTCACCTGGATAATACTCCAAGCGGTCATTAAGCTGGGGCACAAACTCCTGAACGAACTCTTGGAGTTTGTGAAAGTTTTCCCGCGAGTCTATGCGTATTTTCTCTATTTCAGGCCGTACAAAGTCACGCATTGAGCGCATAAACAAGGGCAAGTCTTCGTATACACAAGCTATTTGATTATCACGCTGAATTCGTCGCTCAACGGCCTGCCAAACGCGATGTAAAAACTGTATATCAGCCAGTATTTCATCACTACCAACACCTTCAGCAGCCGTGCGCAGAATAAAACCACCCGTTTCTTGTTCAGGTAAATCCGCCAAGCCCTGTTCTATCAGCTCTTTCAAACGCTGACGCTCCGCTTCCTGCTCTATACGCTGCGACACACCCACATGAGAAGTCTGGGGCATGTAAACCAAATAACGTGAAGGAATCGATAAATGGGTTGTCAGTCTGGCTCCTTTGGTACCTATAGGATCTTTTGTAACCTGTACAACGAGATACTGGCCTTCATGTAATAACTGACTAATACTGGCTGCGTCCTGGTGGTCTGTATCTGGGCGCACAACTTCAGCAACGTGAATAAACGCTGCTCGCTCCAAGCCAATATCAACAAATGCAGCCTGCATACCCGGCAAAACACGTACCACCTTGCCCTTATAAATATTACCGACAATACCACGGCGGCGACTGCGCTCAATATAAACTTCTTGTAAAACCCCGTTTTCAACTAAAGCAACACGGGTTTCCATTGGAGTCAGGTTAATTAATATTTCTTCACTCATAGTCTGGCCTTTACTCTTAGCAGCCTTAATTAACTGCGAAGCGCCGCTTTAATCCTAGTAACAAAGTATGTATCCAAGCCCATAGCAGGCCAGACACTAAAGCCGGAAGCAGTAGGAAGCCTAGGGTTGACATGGCACCGAAAACACCCTGAATCCATTGAAAGACCAACTGACTAATACCAACTAGAAAAAAGACCAATAGCGACTGCTTCAACATGGAATACATGCGGATGCGTTGATAAAAGCGATTACATAAAAAACCTAGCAAGGCCATTACCAAAGCGTTATGACCCAGCAGCGTTCCTTCAATTAAATCCAGTAATAAGCCCCAAAAAAAACCATGCAGACTACCAACCCGCTGCGGTAAGGTTAATGCCCAGAAAATCAAAACCAGGCTTAACCACTCTGGCCGCCAGTAAAGAACAACATCGGGCATAGGCAAGGCCTGCAAATACAGGGCTAGTAAAAAGGTTGACTGTACCAGCCATAATCCGCGAAACGGCTTAGTTGCCATCTTTTTCTCCAGCTTGCAGGCTGTTTAACATTTGTTGATAAAGCAACAAGAGAACGTAACGGCTGCGATCAAGTTGAGCTAAAGGCTGGGCTTGAACATCCATAAAAGGCTCACCTCGCTGATGGCTGATCGACTCAATACGCGCCACAGGGTAACCAAAAGGAAAACGTCCACCCAAGCCAGAAGTAATTAACAGGTCGCCCTCGCGTATATCTGCCGTTTCAGGCACATGGTCTAGATGGAGCAAATTTGCCCGCCCGCTGCCCTGGGCAATAAAGCGCAAACCATTGCGGTTAACCTGCACAGGAAGAGCATGATTGGTGTCTGAAATAAGCAACAGTCGGCTGGTGTAAGGGCTAACTGAAACCAACTGCCCCATGACACCGGAAGCATCCACTACCGGCATACCGATATAGGCACCATCTTGACGACCGCGGTTAATCACTACTTGCTGAGAAAAAGGATCATAATTAACCCCGATCAACTCGCCCGTTAAATAATCAATATCCAAGCGCTCACTGGCATTAAGCAGTTCACGCAAGCGCACGTTTTCAGCCACCACAGCCGACATGGTTTGACTTCGCTCAGCTAACACCAAGGCCTGGGCTTTAAGCTCACGGTTCTCTTCCAACAGCAGGTTACGATTAGCCAAACTATCTGCAGCCCAACCCCAACTACGACCGGGAATATCCGCAGCCCACTGAATCGGGGTAACAAGCAAAGCAAACCAGGAACGAGCAAAGGCCACTTCAGAGAAGCGGTGCTCGGCTGTCATGAGCAGAATACTCAACACCAAGGCCACCAGGAAGCGGTGCTCCAGCAAAGGGCCCTTAGCAAACAACTGCTTGATGGCGATTACCTCTTACAAGGGTTGTTAAAACGCAAAGAAACGCCTCTCTGATTGCTCAGAGGGCGTTTCAAAGCTGAAGCCAACTCAGATTTACTCGATCGCTAACAAATCGAACGTTTGCTGATCAATTAATTCCAAAGCCTTGCCGCCCCCCAAAGCCACGCAAGTCAAAGGCTCCTCAGCGATGATCACCGGCAGCCCCGTTTCCTCAGCGATCAGCTTATCGATGTCACGCAAGAGCGCACCCCCACCGGTTAACACTAGGCCGCGCTCAGCGATATCTGATGCCAACTCAGGAGGTGATTGCTCCAAGGCACTTTTGACGGCCTGGACAATGGACGCCAGCGGTTCTTGCAAAGCTTCTAAAATTTCATTGGAATTCAAGGTAAAGCTGCGGGGTATCCCTTCAGCCAGGTTACGGCCGCGCACATCAATTTCTTTAACTTCACTTCCAGGATAAGCACAACCAATTTCCTGCTTAATACGTTCAGCCGTGGCATCACCGATCAAACTACCATAGTGACGACGAACATAGGCAACTATCGCTTCATCGAAACGGTCACCCGCTATACGCACCGATTCAGAATAAACCACACCATTTAAAGAAATGATGGCAATTTCAGTGGTGCCACCACCGATATCAACCACCATAGAACCCTGGGCTTCTTCTACGGGTAGACCTGCACCTATCGCTGCTGCCATGGGTTCTTCGATTAAAAACACATCCCGCGCACCGGCACCTAAAGCAGACTCTTTAATTGCACGCCTTTCAACTTGCGTTGACATACAGGGCACACAAACCAGCACACGTGGGCTAGGCGTAAAAAAATTGTTGTCATGTACTTTAGAAATAAAGTGCTGCAACATTTTCTCGGTCACATGAAAGTCAGCAATCACGCCATCTTTCATAGGACGAATCGCAGTAATATTGCCAGGTGTCCGGCCTAGCATTCGCTTGGCTTCGAAACCTACCGCGGCAACACTGCGCTGATTGCCATGATGGCGAACAGCAACCACTGATGGCTCATTAAGAACAACGCCCTTGCCACGGACGTAAATCAAGGTATTGGCTGTTCCCAGATCGATTGAAAGATCGCTGGAGAACATACCTCTTAAACGTTTAATCATGCTTTTGGTGACCTATCCGATTGAATCCCTCTAATGGGCGGAAACTCTAGCAACCCACGGTGATCAGGGCAAGTAACTTTAGCAATTGTGGTGCTAAAACTGTGTTATTCTTTATAACTTAGATAGAAAATATCACCTTCATTTGCCACCCAAACCCAAGCTTTTAAGGTTACCTCATGACACTGGAAGCCAATGAACTACAAAAAGTTGCGCACTTGGCGCGCATCAACCTTGAATCCGACACCCTAGACGACTACTCCCAGGCTTTGACCAGCATTCTCAATCTGGTCGATGAAATGCAAGCCATCGCTACTGAGGGAGTCGAACCTATGGCACACCCCCTGGATGCAACCCAACGCCTGCGTATTGATGAAGTCACCGAGCAGGTTGACCGTGAACAACTGCAACAGCAAGCGCCAGCCAGCGAACAGGGTCTTTACCTGGTTCCTCGCGTTGTGGAATAAGCTGCCAGTCGAATTTAGGAGTAAGCATGATCAACCTCAGCCTTAAACAAATGGCCCAAGGGCTAGCTGCGAGGGAGTTTTCCAGCCAGGAGCTCACCCAGGCTTTTTTGCAACGTGCGCAAAAGCTTAACCCAGAACTCAATGCCTTTATCAGCCTGACCGAAGAAGAAGCTTTAACGGCAGCGGCAGCCGCCGACCAACGCTTACAAGCTGGTCAGGCCAGCCCTTTAACCGGTATTCCTTTAGCACATAAAGATATTTTCTGCACTCAAGGTATCAAAACCAGTTGCGCTTCCAAAATTCTTGATAACTTTATTGCACCCTACTCTGCCAGCGTCGTTGAAAGGCTTGAGCAGGCGGGTATGGTTTCGCTTGGCAAAACCAACCTGGATGAGTTTGCTATGGGTTCATCCAATGAAAGCTCTTTTTACGGCCCCTGCAAAAACCCCTGGGATCTTACAGCAGTTCCCGGTGGCTCCTCCGGTGGTTCGGCCGCAGCAATTGCCGCACGTCTGGTTCCGGCTGCCACAGGCACAGATACCGGCGGCTCCATTCGCCAACCTGCAGCCTTTTGCGGTATTACTGGCATTAAACCCACTTATGGCCGAGTTTCACGCTGGGGCATGATTGCTTACGCTTCAAGCCTGGATCAAGGTGGCCCCATGGCCCGTTCGGCAGAAGACTGTGCCCTGCTACTTAATGAAATGGCTGGGTTTGACAGCCGTGACTCAACCAGTATCCAGCGCTCAGTACCTGACTACTCCGAGCAAATTGAACAGCCTCTCCAGGGACTTAAGCTCGGTCTGCCAAAAGAGTACTTTGGTAACGACCTCAGCCCTGAAATGGCGAGTCGTCTGCAAGAAGCAATTCGAGAACTGGAACAACTGGGTGCTCAGGTAATTGAGGTGAGCCTACCGCTAACGCGCCTGGCGATTCCTGCTTATTATGTCATAGCGCCTGCTGAAGCCAGTTCTAACCTGTCACGTTTTGACGGTGTTCGCTATGGCCACCGCTGCCAAGACCCTAAAGATCTGGAAGACCTCTACAAGCGTTCGCGCAGTGAAGGCTTTGGTAGAGAGGTTAAGCGCCGCATCCTGGTTGGTACCTATGCCCTTTCTGAAGGCTTTTACGATGCCTACTACCGCAAAGCTCAGCAACTAAGACGTATGATCAGCAATGACTTCCAGAAAGCACTCAATGAAGTGGATCTGCTCGTAGCACCCACTACGCCAACACCTGCCTGGGACCTGGGTGCTAAGAACCAGGACCCAGTGCAAATGTACCTCGAAGACATCTACACACTTGGCGTTAACCTGGCAGGCTTGCCAGCAATGTCTGTACCTGCTGGACAAGTACAGGGCCGTCCAGTCGGCCTGCAATTAATCGGCAATCACTTTGAGGAAGGGCGGCTGCTCAATGTCGCTCACCAGTTCCAACTGGCGACCGATCATCACCTGCAAAGGCCGCAACTGGATTAAGCAGTACTTACCCTGAATACATCAAGATTTTATAAAGGTTTGCACTATGCAATGGGAAGCCGTTATCGGGTTGGAAGTCCATGTCCAGCTCGCCACAGAATCGAAAATTTTTTCCGGTGCCAGTACCCGTTTTGGCGCTGAACCCAACACCCAGGCCTGTGTAATCGATCTGGGAATGCCTGGTGTGTTGCCGGTACTGAACGAGAAAGCTGTCGAAATGGCCGTTCAGTTTGGTCTCGCCATTAACGCTGAAATCCCCTCTCGCTCAGTCTTTGAACGCAAAAACTACTTCTATCCTGATCTGCCTAAAGGCTACCAAACCAGCCAGCTCGCTGAGCCCATCGTCGGTTTGGGCCATTTAGATATTCCACTGGAAAAAGGGGGTGTTAAGCGTATTCGCGTGCACCATGCTCACCTGGAAGAAGATGCCGGTAAAAGTTTGCATGAAGATTTTCATGGCATGACAGGGGTTGACCTGAACCGAGCCGGTACCCCGCTCCTGGAAATTGTTTCCGAGCCGGATATGAACTCCGCCAAAGAAGCAGTTGCCTACTTAAAAGCGATTCATTCTTTGGTGACCTACCTGGAAATCTCTGATGGCAACATGGCTGAAGGTTCGCTACGCTGCGATGCTAACGTTTCGGTGCGGCCCTTAGGTCAACAGGAGCTAGGTACACGCTGCGAAATCAAAAACGTCAACTCTTTCCGTTTTGTCGAAAAAGCAATCAATCATGAAATTGAGCGCCAGATCGAGCTAATTGAAGACGGTGGCCGCGTCATTCAGGAAACCCGTCTTTATGACCCTGATTTAGACGAAACCCGCTCCATGCGCAGTAAAGAAGAGGCCAATGATTACCGCTACTTTCCCTGCCCTGACCTGCTACCCGTAGAACTGGATAGTGCCTATATTCAACACCTACAACAGGGCTTGCCAGAACTACCAGAGCAAAAGCGCCAGCGGTTTACAGCAAGCCTGGGGCTCTCTGAATATGATGCCAGTGTTTTAGCGTCCAGCCGGCCTCTAGCCGACTACTTTGATCGCGTAGTCGAGTTAAGTGGCGATGCCAAGCTCGCAGCCAACTGGGTAACCGGTGAGCTTTCTGCACAGCTCAACCGAGACAACCTCAGCATTCAACAGGCACCTGTCGCCCCAGAACAGTTAGCGGGCCTGCTCAAGCGCCTGGCCGACAGCACCATTAATGGTAAAGCCGCCAAACAGGTTTTTGCTGCGCTCTGGGCGGGTGAAGGCCATACTGCTGATGAAATTATCGCTGAGCGCGGCTTAAAGCAGGTTACCGATACCGGTGCGATAGAAGCCATTATTGATGAAGTGCTGACCAACAACCCTGCTCAGGTCGAACAGTACCAGGCTGCAGAACCCGATAAGCGTGGCAAGATGATCGGGTTCTTTGTCGGTCAGGTGATGAAAGCCTCCAAGGGCACAGCCAACCCTCAAGCCGTCAACGAGCTGCTTAAACAAAAACTAGAAAGCCTTTAGAGCAAACTAAAAAACCTTGAGCACAGGCACAGGGAGGTGCCCGCTTCGCTTTAGTCCCAAGCCCAGAGCTGCAAGTCCTGCTTGGGGAAGCTCTGCTGGTTTAAGCCTCTTTGCTCATTGATTAGCAGCTGTAAATAACCCGCCAAGGGATGCTTTTGCCCCAAAGCTTGAAGCTTCGCACGCAAGCTTTTCTGATAGCGCAGCTGCTCTGCAGGCTGATGCAGAGTTACCGCTTGCTGCTTTAAAAAGCTTAAAGGAGGCAGTAGCAGGTGGCTATAACCTTCATTGAGAGCAATAT
>SKIX01000158.1 GCA_007116195.1 Marinospirillum sp.
GGCATTTTTCCGGCTATAACTTTTTGGCAGGCTTTGTTTTTGGTTACATTGCCCTGTCTATCGTGCAACGGCATATCCCGTTGCTGAATGGTTATTCACGACGGCTGCCGAACCTGGTGCGCTTCGCTTTCTTTTTCTTTATGGAGCTGATTAAAGCCAATGTTAAGGTGGCGTTTGATGTCATTACCCCAGTTTGGTACATGAAGCCGGGGGTGATTGCTCTGCCACTGGAAGCGAAGACTGACATGGAAATCACCTTTGTGGCTAACTTGATTTCCTTGACCCCGGGTACCCTGAGTCTGGATGTCTCGGATGATCGCCGAGTGCTCTTCATCCATGCCATGTTTCTGGATGATGAGGAGGCGCTGCGCGCTGAGTTGAAAGAAATGGAGCGACGCGCTCTGGAGGTATTACGATGAGTTTTGTGGTCTATCTAACGCTGATCCTGATGGGGCTTGCGCTGGTGATCGTATTTGTGCGCTTGGTTAAAGGCCCTAGCTTGCCGGATCGCGTGGTGGCGCTGGAGCTGATCGCTTCGATTATGGTGGGCATGATCGGTGTGCATGCGATTCATACCAGTACACCCAGCTTTATCGATGTGGCCATCGTTATGGCGCTGACGGCCTTCTTGGCAGCCATAGGTTTTGCCCGCTTTCTGGAACGTGGAGGTCCTCGTCATGACTGAGTGGTTGATCATGTTGCTGTTACTGGCCAGCGCCTTTTTTATGCTGCTGGCGGCGCTGGGTATACTGCGCTTGCCGGATTTGCCGACACGCATGCACGCGAGTACTAAAGCAGGTGCTTTGGGTGCGATTCTGGTCATGGCTGCGGTTGCTCTCTATTTTGCTCAGGGGGTCGTGATTACCAAGGCTTTGGCTGTTACTGTGTTTATCCTGATTACTGCGCCGATTGCCGCCCACGCAATAGGTCGTGCAGGCTATTTTGTTGGTGCGCCTATGTGGGAGGGCACGGTTAAAGATGAGCTAAAGGCTAGTTATGACCCAGAAACTCACCGTTTGGTGAGTGGCATGGAAACGGCTGAGGAGCTGGATGCTTATCGTAAAAACCTGGATATCAAACCAAAAGTTAAGTTAAAACGTCGTAAAAAAAGCCGCTTTTAGCCAAGTGGCTTGTCAGTTGGCTGCTGACAAGGTTAGTCTTAAATCATTCCGTTAAGTTAATCTGAGGTCAGCATGCCACTTAATCCTTCTGCTTTTCGAGGTGAGTCCAGGGTCAAGCTTAGATCAAGCGCTTATGTATTGGGCTATCTGGGAGTTCTGCCTTTTGTAGCCTTGGCTCCTTTGGGCTTTATCCTTGAATATCCTCATGCGCAGCTCGCCATTGCTGCTGTTCTCGCCTATGGTGCAGTCATACTTTCTTTTTTAACAGGTATTCACTGGGCGCAGGGTTTGCATAGCGGTTCTGCTGCGCGCTTGCTCTGGAGCTGTTTTCCAGCTTTAGTTGCCTGGTTGGCTTTGCTAATGCCAGCAGAGTTTGGTCTTTTAGCTCTAATGTTGGGTTTTCTTCTAGTTTGGATTGCAGAAAAAAGCTGTCACTGGCCCAGCTGGTACAGCAAGCTGCGCTTACACTTAAGTGCTTTAGTTGTGTTGTTTTTGTTTATTGCTTGGCTAGCAGTGGCAGAAGTCTATTAGAAAATTCGAGCAATTAGGGCGGTTACTGCTGTTTCTACTCGCAGAATACGTGGCCCTAGTTGCACGGCTTCAAACCCCTGTTTTTGTAAGGCCTCAATTTCAAAATCAACAAAGCCTCCTTCAGGCCCAATAGCGAGGGTTGTCGTTTGCTTTAGGCCTCGGGGGCACTCAGGGTAAGGCCCAGGATGAGCAACCAGCTTTTTAGTTGCTTGACTCAAGTAGGGCAGCTGGTCTTCAACGAAGGGTTTAAAGCGATGATGCTGATGAACTTCTGGCAGCTGAGTGTCTCTTGCTTGTTCCAGCCCTAAGATTAGGTGCTGGTGAATCTTCTCTTTTTGTAATTCAGGCGATTGCCAGTAGCTTTTCTCCACCCGAGCGGTGTGAAGCAGATGGATAGATTTAACCCCCAAACTGCTGAGGTGCTCAAGTGAACGTGCGAGCATTCTGGGCCTGGGAAGGGCTAAAATCAATGTTAGAGGCAAAGCAGGGGGTGGTGGATCACTTAAGCTGATTTCTAGTCGCGCTGCTTTAGTGTTGAGTTCTATTACCTCAGCTAAACCCATGAGACCATTTAATACCCCCACTTTCAGCTGATCGCCAACGGCAGCTTTGTGCACCCTTTTTAAATGTTCGAAACGGCGATCAGTCAGCAGAACCTGCCCCTGAGGGTTGATTTCATTTTCTTCCAGCAGCAGCAGGTTCAAAGGATGGCTTCTTAAGTTAGTTAAGGATACTTGCTGGGCGTGCGTTCTGTGCTAAGGCTAGCTCTAGGCGTTCTTGCAGTTTTTCTTGTGCAGAATCATCTAACTCATGAATAAAAAAACCGAGTTTGAACTCTTTTTGTGAATAACGTCGGCAAAAGCTCACTTGAAGTTTGAGTGGGATGCTTTCCTGCTCATTAAGATGCAGCTCTACCTGATGAAAGATTTTCTCATCGGGCCGATGGTGAGCGGTGCGAGGGACTAGCTTGGGAACATCTGCAGCAAAGCAGTTGAGTCTCAGCTCTTCAGTCGATAGATCGCAGGTTGTTAAGGTAAAAGCTTGATCACTGCTACTGGTGTTGTTAAAGCTAACATCCAAGCTTAGGTGGATTAACGGGTAGCGTTTGCGCTTGAACTTAATAGCAGGCTGTTGCTGAGGTGTCGCTAGTGTCATGGGCTGGGACATGATTTCCTTGTTTCCTTTCAATGCAGTTGGGTTTGAAATAAAAGGCAACTTTGCGCAGCCTAGGGCTATTTTAGTGCCTTTGCTAGGTAAACTTCTACCGTTAAAGTTACTGAGCCTGTAACGGCTGGTGAAATAAAGTTTGTAGGTGTGTTCTTTGCTTGGGCTAGAGGTTTGCTGAGCTATACTGCTAGAAAGCATTAGGCTTCTTGTGTTGGCTGGATCTATAAGCCTATGCAGGGTTAATGTAAGGAAATGAGTTTATGCAAAAGTTAACTTGCCTGCTTGTAGGCTTGCTTGTTTGTATGCCGCTTTGGGCTGAAGAAGTGGATACTAAGCAGTTGCAGGTGATTGATTTACAACAAGCGCGAGCTGTTGAGGTGCTGAAGTTGCTAGAGCCTCATTTGTCAGATCAAGTCTCAGTATCGGCGCAGCAGCAGCGGCTTCTTTTGGTCGGTCCAGCGCAAGAGCTAGAAGTGTTAAGCGCTTTGGTTGCTGCTTTGGATCTGTCTCAACCTGTTTACCAGCTGCATCTTTCTGCTGGTCAGCTAGATAAGGTAGCTATGCAAGAGACAGGGCGAGTTTATAGAGGGACACGGCGTAATCAACAAACCCGTTTGCAGTTATTAGCTGGTAAGCCTGCACGTTTAGAGCAGGGTTTCTGGTTACCCGTTGATCAGGTGAATGCTTGGGGTGTTGGTCAAAGTTATCAATGGTTGGCTGGTGGGGTCTGGGTTATCGCTGAACCTCAAGGGAATGAAGTGGTGTTAGCAGTTTCGACTCGGCGGTTGCAGCGTCAACATGAGTCCAGTCAGGCTTTGGATTGGCAGGCAACAGAAATTGAAACCCACTTGCGCTTGCAGCCAGGGCGCTGGGTTAGAGTCGCCGAACAGGGGGTCAGTGGTTCCAGTAGTTCTGGCAGGCAAGCGAGCACACGTAGCCGTGAACAGGTTTTTGTTTGTATTGGGCAGGAAGAGCATCCCTGCCCTAGCCTTTAAACAGTTTTAATCGTCATTCAAGATTTGCCCATTAAGAGCCTGACGGATGGCCAGATACTCTTGAATCGCTTCAGGAAGGAAGTGTAGGGTATAAAAGCGTCTTTCATGGATGCGTCTATCCTTGCTTTTGTTATCAGGGAAGGATGCAAAAGTCGGTGCTAAAGTGACATGCAGTACTTTGGTATCTGCGCTGAGGGTTAATTTCTTGCCGTCTACCGTTTGTTTTTCTAAAGGTGTTTTGAGTGTGTAATGCGATAGTTCGGTAATTTGGTGCAAGTTAAGATAAAGGTGACTGCTTAAATTGATTAGGCGACCTTTCGGTGTGTCGTTAGTTACAAAGTAAATTGCACTGCTTTTACGAATTTTCAGAAGCATTGTTTTCTCCTTTGGCAGATAGCTGTAGTCTAGCGGACTTAAGCAGGATAACAAGTTTACGAGAGGTGCCCCTTGAGAGTCATTCGAAAATATGCCAACCGTCGCCTATATGATACTTCGGAAAGCCGCTATGTAACTTTAGAAGATATACGTCAACTGATTATTGACCGGGCAGACTTCAAGGTTGAAGACTCCAAAAGTGGTGAGGATTTAACTCGTAATATTCTGCTGCAAATTATTACTGAACAAGAAAATCGCGGCGGAAGCCCAGAGGCTGGGCCTATGTTCAGTAATAAGGTGCTGCAACAGCTGATCCGTTTTTATGGTGACAGCATGCAAAACTCTATGAGTGGTTACCTAGAGCAGAGTATTAGCACTTTTATGGAGCAACAAAAGTTACTGCGTCAGCAGATGCAACAGGTGATGAAAGGTTCCGCTATGCCAGCGGCTAATCCTATGGAAATGATGCGCAAAGTGGCTGAGCAGAACCTTTTACTCTGGAAGAACCTGGCGAACCCAGGCGGACAAAAAGATAGCTCAGAAGATAAAGATCAATAAAAAAGCCCAGCCAAACCGGCTGGGCAAAAAGACAGCTTGTTAAACAGACAGAGGGAGTTTGCTGAGCAACAAGCTGTACAAAAAAATCTTAAGCAGCTTTGGTTTTTTCTTGAATTTGGGTCTTCATGCCCTCTAATTCAGTTGTTGCACTGTCGCGAGCTTCACTCAGAATATCCATGTTGGTTTTGAACAGACGACCAACTCGATCTTGCATGTCTTGAGCGAAATTAAATTGAGCCTCTTGCAAGCCTGCAGGATCAGGTTTGCCATTAAGGCCATCAACCTGCTTGCTAATGGCTTCAACACACTCAGTGTAAAAGCGAGCTTGCTCGGCACCCAGTTTTTCCAAGACCTTGGCTTGAATCATCATCAGGTTGGTAACAGGTTTGAATTGCTTGCCGCTAAAGCCTTCTTGGTAAGGTTTCATCATAGACTGCATGTCAGACATCATTTTATCGAACATTGTGTTGACCTCTAAGTTAGAAAATGTGTTTGCTGCACTGCAACAATCATCTTCAATATAGTGCACTGCACAATAGAGGTCAAACATGAAAAATAAAAAAGTTTTAATTGTTATTTAGGTCTTTCTAAATAGTGTTTAAGACTGAAAAAAGCCGCTAATACACAAAATAACCTCGCATTCCCGCTGTGCTACTTATCGGCGCTTGAGCAAGCCGTGATCAGCAAAATCTGCCATAATAGCGGCTTTGACCTTTAAGAAGATCTCCAAGAGGATGTTTTAGCATGAAAGTATTGGTAATCGGCAGCGGTGGCCGGGAACACGCTTTGGCTTGGAAGGCCGCCCAGTCGTCTGACGTAGAAGAGGTGTTTGTTGCGCCTGGTAATGCAGGAACGGCTTTGGAACCCAAGATCACCAATGTTCCCTTGGATGTGTTGGATTTTCAAGGCTTGGCAGATTTAGCCAAGCAAGAAGCGGTGGCTCTGACTTTAGTTGGTCCTGAGGTTCCCCTGGTTGAAGGCGTGGTCGATTACTTTCAGGCTCAGGGCCTAGCAATTTTTGGGCCATCTAAAGCGGCTGCACAGCTGGAAGGGTCTAAGGCTTTTACTAAAGACTTTCTTGCTCGCCATCAAATTCCTACAGCTTTTTATAGTGTTTTTACCGAAGTGGAGCCAGCGTTGGCTTACTTACAAGACAAGGGTGCGCCCATTGTTGTTAAGGCCGATGGCTTGGCTGCGGGTAAGGGTGTCATTGTTGCCATGACGCTAGAGGAAGCTGAAGCGGCGGTTAAAGATATGCTCTCTGGTAATGCTTTTGGTGATGCGGGTGCTCGCGTTGTTATTGAAGAGTTCTTAGAAGGCGAAGA
>SKIX01000040.1 GCA_007116195.1 Marinospirillum sp.
CAACTACCGCCTTAACGGCTGCGACCTCTATGTCACCCTGGAGCCTTGCACCCAGTGTGTTGGCACCCTTATCAATGCCCGCATTAGAAAAGTTTACTACGGTGCCAAAGAGCCACGAACAGGAGCCTTGGCTTCCGTCTGCAACCTGGCCGCGCAACCCTGGTACAACCACCGCCTGGAAGTTCAAGGTGGCTTATTACAGCAACGCTGCAAAGCCCTGCTTAACGACTTTTTTGCGCTACGTCGCCAGAACAACTCGTGTCAACAAACCTCTGACTGACTGCTCAACCTGGTTGATTTACTGAACCAGCTCTGGCTGCTTTTCTGCCTCCTTAGCTTCGGAAGCAAAGCCACTACCCTGCAAATCACTGGCACTAATAATACAGTTGCGCCCGCACTCTTTGGCTGCATAGAGGGCACGATCAGCCCTAACAATTAAGTCTTCCACGGCCTCACCAGGGAAATGAAATGCAATACCCAGTGAAGCTGTAAGCTGCAAGCTTTGCTGAGGCTCCTCCAGCGCGATGACCAGCCGCTCTATATCCTCACGCAACCTTTCAGCAATACGCAGCGCTTCCTGCTCATTGGCTTGCGATAAAACCATGACAAACTCTTCCCCGCCAATACGGGCGACATAATCAACATCACGCAAACTGGATTTAATGGCCTCCGCAACCTGCCGCAACACCTCGTCACCTACGCTATGGCCAAAGTTATCATTAATTTGCTTGAAAAAATCGAGATCCACAAAAGCAATGGAAAAGTGATAATCACCGCGATCACTAAGGCTTTTTTGTCGCTTAAGAATACGCATCAAATGCCGCCGGTTATACAAGCCTGTCAGCTCATCGGTGACGGCTAGCTCTTCTATGCGCTGCATGGCTTTTGCCAAATGCGCATTGCGGTTCTTCAAGGCCATGCGCAAGCCGCCTATTTCGGCACCGAGCAAGCTTATTCCAATAACAGCTAAAGTGAACACCAAAGCCGTCAGACTTTCCTGAGGCCAGTGAATTTCCAGGGGACTAAACAGCATCTGCGCCATAACCGCCAAGGCATAGCAGGCAAGGAGAACCATCGCCAAAACAGGCAAACGCCGAGGATGGTAGCGAAACACAGCAAACAACATAATAAGCAGCAGATTGATCACCAGCAAACTGCGAATCTCTG
This sequence comes from Marinospirillum sp., assembly GCA_007116195.1. Next base: position 1,168 of record SKIX01000040.1, read on the forward strand.
GTGCGGCATACATCGCATAGCCACCAAAAGCCAAATGCCAGCCAATTTGCGAGGAGGTCAAGCTAGGGTCAAAGCGCTTCAGGTTACGCCCTGTATAAATCATCCAGGGGAAAACCAAATGCCCCAGGCTACTAACCAGCAAAAAAGTCGCTAACTGCGGCCCGGTCCAAAGCACATAACCCAGGTTCCAAGCTAAAAAAAGCACCAGATTACTCGCAAAACCTGCACCCATTGCCATTAATGAGCGACGCAAACGAAGGTTTTGAGCAACCTGCTTGGAATTTTCCGGCGACGAATGAGACTCCATCTCTATAACAACCTCAAGCAAGGGGGTGCGACCTTAAGTCGCTTTTATTATTAAGATCCAATCTAAAAGTTTGGCCCTACAAAATCAAATTTATTAAAATATTATTTTCTTATGGAACTCTTTGCCTTGCTCAAGATCACAGAAATGCAAAGGAGAGAGTGCAAACAGTCTTGGCCTCGGAGTAAAATCCGAGGCTTTTTTTTACTTCCTGACCCCTTAATCCAGCAACGGGATTAATCTGTGCCCTCTACTGACTTTGCCCAACAACTAGTGCAATGGTTTCATCACCACGGCCGCAAAAACCTGCCTTGGCAACAGCAGCCAACACCCTATCGGGTTTGGGTCTCTGAAATCATGCTGCAACAAACTCAAGTCGCTACCGTTATCGACTACTACCAGCGCTTTATGCAGCAACTCCCCACTTTAGAAGACCTGGCCAGAGCACCCCAAGACCAGGTCATGCAACTCTGGGCTGGCTTAGGCTACTACACCCGAGCACGTAACCTTCATGCCTGCGCCCAGCAGGTGATGCAAGAGCATCAGGGTCACTTCCCCATTCACAGCCTGGACGCCATGCAAAGCCTACCAGGCATAGGCCCCTCAACAGCTGCAGCTATTATTGCGCTCAGCAGCAATCAGCGAGCCGTTATCCTGGATGGCAATGTCAAACGAGTGCTTGCCCGCTATGCGGCCGTTGAAGGCTGGCCCGGCAAATCCGCAATCAACAAGCGCCTCTGGCAGCTCGCCGACCAGCTTACCCCAGCAGATCAGGCAGCAGCTTACACTCAGGCTATTATGGACCTGGGAGCAACCCTTTGCACGCCTAAACAGCCTGCCTGCGAGCGCTGCCCAGTTGCTCAAGGCTGCCAAGCCAAGCGCCTCGGGCTGGCTCGTCAGCTGCCCACGCCCAAGCCGAAAAAGAAGCTCCCCGAACAGCAGCGCCTGTTTTTACTCCTGATCAAAGAACCTCGGCAACTACTGCTACAAAAAAGACCCCAGCAAGGCATCTGGGGTGGCCTTTGGAGCCTCCCTGAATTCACCAGCCACGCTGAATTACAAAACTGGCTGCAGCTGCATTACCCTGGCGCTCAACTGGCTGCACAACCCGACACAGGCTTTCGACACACATTTAGTCATTACCATTTGCAGATTCAGCCCTGGCAAGCACAGCTGGCAGCCACCGCCCTTCAAGAGCCTGTTACTTGTTATCAACCCACCAGCGACTCTAAGGGCAAGATGACAGCAGCCGAGCAGCTCTGGTATAACCTGGAGACAGAGGCCAGCCCACCAGGACTGCCTGCTCCCATTCAACGCCTGCTTAAAGGACTCCAAAAATGACCCGAACTGTTTTCTGTCGCAAATACCAGCAAGAACTAGCCGCTCTGCCTCAACCGCCTATGCCTGGGCCAAAAGGCCAAGAACTCCTAGACACCATTTCGCAAAAAGCCTGGCAAGCCTGGCTGGAACATCAAACACGACTCATTAACGAAAAAAGACTTAAAGTTTTTGAGCCGGAAACACGCCAATATTTGCTCGAACAGATGGAAAAATTCTTCGACAACGAAGAAGCCGACCAGGCTGAAGGCTACGTACCACCTGGCTCTCAGTAAGTTCTTGAAGAAAAAATGAAAAAGATTTGAAAAAGCGCTTGACGAAAGGCAGCTGAATCTATTTAATATGCACCCGTTGGCCAGATAGCTCAGTTGGTAGAGCAAAGGATTGAAAATCCTTGTGTCGGCGGTTCGATTCCGCCTCTGGCCACCACTTTTTTAAGATGTCATGTTGGGGTATCGCCAAGTGGTAAGGCACCTGGTTTTGGTCCAGGCATTCGGGAGTTCGAATCTTCCTACCCCAGCCATCTTAAACTAAGCCGACATAGCTCAGTTGGTAGAGCAACTGACTTGTAATCAGTAGGTCCCGGGTTCGACTCCTGGTGTCGGCACCATTAAAGCCCTGATCTTTCAGGGTTTTTTTGTATCTGGCCCTCCCTCCCCTTCCCCTTGCTGGCAATTAACGTTATTCTTCCAAGCGTTTTAAAGCATCTTATTTATTAGATACTTCTACTTTAATGACAACCCCACCCTGAACTCGAGAGGAACCCAATGAGCTCATTGAAAACCGTTCGCGTAGAAGCAGCCATGCAAGAAGGCTTCACGATCACTAGCAACATCAATGGCCACCAGGTCACCATTGATCAGCCTGAAGGCGCAAGAGGCAAGAACCTAGGCCCTACCCCTCTAGAAACCTTTTTATTCGCTGTAGCAGGCTGTGTAGGCACCCTGGGGCGCATTATCGCTATGCAAAAAAAGCTGGATCTTCGTGGCATGCAAGTTCAGGTTGAAGGTGACTACAACCCTGCAGGGCTGCTAGGCAAAGACACGGATGACCGCATTGGGTTTCAACAAATTCGGATTAGCGCCAGCCTGGATGCCGACTGGAGTGAAGAAGAGAAAAAAGCTTTTCTGGACGACGTCTGCCACCGCTGCCCACTACACGACAACATCAGCCTGGAAACAGCCGTAGTCCACAAGCTTGCTTAAGCTGGCTACTTCTTAAACAGCCGCCATGCTAGTATAGGTTACACCTTAATGACAAGTTAACTTATGCACAGCAGCTCAACTTCTGAAAGCCAGCTAGCCATAGGCCGTATTCTGGACAGCCTGGATGCACTGGTTTACGTTGCCGATATGCAAACCCATGAGTTGCTCTTTATGAACGCTTATGGGCGCAACAAATGGGGCGAGGCAAAAGGACGCAAATGCTGGCAGGTTTTGCAGGCGGAGCAAGAAGGCCCGTGTCAATTTTGCACCAATAAACACCTGCTCAACCAACAGGGTGAACCCGCAGAAGCCTACGTTTGGGAATTTCAAAATACCAGCAACGGACGCTGGTATCAATGCCGCGACCAGGCTATTGAATGGTCTGATGGCCGTTGGGTACGTATTGAAATTGCAACCGATATTACCGAACGCAAAAACATGGAACAGGCTTTAATTGCAGCCCGCCAAGAAGCTGAATCACTAGCCGATACCGACATGCTAACCAGCCTCAACAATCGCCGCGCCTTCTTTAACCTAGGCAAGCAGGCTCTTCACCTGGCTGAACGCAATGCCACTCCTCTTAGCCTGGTTATGTTTGACCTGGACCACTTCAAGCACATCAATGATCAATATGGCCATGCTGCAGGCGACCAGGTATTACAACAAATAGCCGCAACGGCCACAAAACAGGTCAGAGCCTCAGATATCCTGGCTCGACTTGGTGGAGAAGAGTTTGCACTGCTTATGCCGCAAACCAGACTGGATCAAGCCTGCCTCCTTGCAGAACGCCTCAGGCAAAGCTTCGAGCAATTAACCCTGACCTTCCAAGGCCATTCACTCTACTGCACCGCCAGCTTTGGTGTCAGCTGCACCAGCAAAGGTGACACCAACCTGGATACCTTACTGGCGCAGGCTGACCGTGCCCTCTATGATGCCAAACACTCAGGGCGCAACCAGGTCTCAAGCCTAACCTCTGCGACTAGCTAGTCCGCCCTCCAAAGCTCAAGGCGTGCATGATTTGTGCTTTCTCCTGTTAGCTAACAGTGGCTGTCTAAGGACTGAAAAAGCTGCTAATCTGAAGTGAGTCATTCACGACCTGAAAGGAGATCGCCATGCTTAAACACCTGATTGCTGGTGTCGAACTGCCCTTCGAAGAAGAGCGTTTTGCCGAAGAGCTATTAGCACTTAAACCGCTAATTGGCCTGGAGAAGCTAACACTGGCCCATGTCGCCCAATACCCTGGCGACCTCAAAGGTGCTAGAGAAACCCTGGAAAAACACGCCCAAGACTTAAAGGGTAAGCTAGGACTAGAAAAGGTAGATGTCGAAGCACTCACTGGCTTGCCTGCTGAAGAACTCAACCGCCTGGCCACTGACAAGATGGCAGATGGCCTGGTGATGCTCTTCCATAACCACTCCAAAACCTATGAGTTTTTCTTGGGCAGTGTGGCACTGAATACTGCTCGCAGTACCCGCTATCCGCTATTACTTTTGACTGAGCAACCCGATGCCACTTCTGGCACCCTCATGCTGGCTTCTGACGGCTCCAAAGCAGCACAGGCTGCAGAAAAGGTTTTTGCTGACTTGCGCCCTCAAGCGAAACAGGGCGTGATTATCAATGTGCAGACCGACAAGGATGAAGCGGAGCATGACCAAGCTATCCAGGCCTTAAAAGCGACTTACAATGAGGATGGCCCTGTTGAAGTCATTCGTGCTCAGGGTGATCCTATAGCAGAAATCCTCCAGTCCAGTCGTTTTTATAGTGTTGACCTGGTCATCCTTGGTAAGCGTGGTCAAAACCCCTTAAAGCAATTGATGTTTGGCAGCACTGCAGAGCAGCTTTGCCGTCAAATCAAGCGACCTGTATTAATAGTACCAGCAGAAGCTGGAAGCTAAGAAACCCTTAGCTTTAACTTGTCTTGACTCTATCTAGCCGGAGCCTTTGGCGTTGATCAAAAAGGCGACGGCTGCCCGCCGTTACAGCTAAAAGTGCGCCCAAACCAGTGCCCAGCACGATAATAAGCATGATCAA
>SKIX01000249.1 GCA_007116195.1 Marinospirillum sp.
GTATAAGTCCAGCCCTGGTCTTTTAATGTGTCTGGATCATAGATATTGCGACCATCAAGTAACAATGGATATTTCATAGTATTTTTAATAGCATCCAAATCCAGGTTCCAAAACTCTTTCCACTCAGTAACCAGCATAATCGCATCAGCACCCTCGGCAGCCTTTTCAGGACTCTTAGCAGCAAGCAAACCAGCCCGGTTTTTAAAATATTTTTCTAACTTGGGTAAGGCTCGCGGATCATAAACCACCACCTCAACTCCGTGAGCCAAGAGTGCTTGTATAAGATGAAGAGATGGACTGCCTGAAATACTGGCCGTGTTCGGTTTAAAAGAGCAACCCCAAATAGCAACTCGCTTACCCTTCAAGTCAGCTTTATAAAAACGCCATAGCTTTTGAAACAAGAGATCTTTTTGCTGCTCATTAATGGCTTGAACGCTGGTCAACAGTCCTGGTTGTGCTGCTTTACTGATCGCCAGTTCACTATTGAGCTGTTCCAAAGTTTGCAAAAAAGCTTCGCCTCCAAAGCCACAGCCTGGATACAGATACTGAAAGCCAATTCGAGAATCAGCACCCATCCCTTGGCGCACGGCTTCGATATCAATACCTTGACACTCTGCCAGTTGAGCCAATTCATTCATAAAACTGATTCGAGTGGCTAGCATACCATTAATCGCCACCTTGGTTAGCTCCGCTTCGCGTGGCGTCATAACCCTGAAACGTTCTTGACTGCGATTAAATGGCAACATTAAGTGTTTGATCTGGCGTGTTGCTTGCTCATTGTGGCTACCAAGCAACAACTGTTCAACACGGGTAAAGCTCTCTAAAGCTCGACCAGCTTGAATAAAATTCGGCCAAAAAACTACTTGCGGTGGCTGAGTTCTTAATTGATTCAGGGCTTGCTGGAGTCCATCTGTTGTGCCCAGGGGAACGGGCTGCACCAAAGCAACAAGCTGGGGAAAGCCGGCTTGCTGGACAGCTAACAGCAGATCTTTTTGACTCGAAAAGTCCCTGGCATCAATGAGTAAATCTAAACCACTACCAGACTCTACAGGCAAGCCAGCTCCTAGCTCTAACCGACCTGTCTCTAACTGGCGAGTTAATAAACGAAATAAGTCAGGCTCCACCTCTTCACTCGCTGCATCGGGCAGCTCACATACAGTCATCTGTACACGACAACCTGTAGACCCCAAAGCAGCAGCCAAGGTCCAAGCAACAAGATCTTCGCCAAGAATCAGAATTTTCATAGCTGGCTTCCGGGTTTGCTAGGAGCAGGGCTTTCTGCGCAAGCATCAGTTACGGGGTCAACTCCTGCAGCCCGATAGGATTCAATGGACTGAGCTAGATTGATGGTAGAAGAATCCAAACCCTGGTCACTAGCCGCTCCAGAGTTAGAACAAGCCCCTGAATTTAAATGCGGCTGCAATTGCTTAGCCACTTGCTTCCCCAGCTCCACCCCCCATTGATCAAAGGGATTAATCCCCCAAAGACACGCTTGGGCGTAGACCTTATGCTCATAAAGAGCAATGAGCCCACCTAGTGATCGCGCATTCAGTTGATTCAGCACCAAAGTGGACGAGGGCTGGTTTCCTGGGTAATGCCTAAAAGGGTTATCGGTCGGCTCTACTGCTGCATTACCCAATGCCAGCACACGCGACTGGGCAAGGCAGTTAGCAATGTTTAACTCATGCTGATTCAGCAAGGATTCATAGTGGGCTGAATTCTTCATGCTCTCATAACGGCTGGCCGCAATAATAAAGTCTGAAGCCACCGCTTGGGTACCCTGATGCAGCAACTGATAAAAAGCATGTTGGGCATTGGCTCCAATTTCGCCCCAAAGGACCGGGCAGGTCGCATAGTTTAAAGGCTGGCCACTGCTGGTAACAGATTTACCATTACTTTCCATTTCAAGCTGTTCAAGATAAGAAGGAAAGTACTTCAGGCGACCATCATAGGGCAAAATGGCATGAGCACGAATATCTAAACAATTGACATTCCAAACGCCCAACAAAGCCATCAACATAGGTAGGTTTTGCAAAGGCGGCGCAGTGCGAAAGTGCTCATCCAGCTCATGCGCACCAGCCAACAACCCTTCAAAAACGGACATCCCCAGAGCCAGAGCGATGGGTAACCCTATCGTCGACCAAAGCGAAAAACGCCCACCAACCCAGTCCCAAAAATAAAGCTGATTGGCTTTAGGCAACCCCCAAGCTGTCATCTTATCAGGAGAGGCCGACATCCCAATAAAATGGCAGCGATGCAGCAACTCGGAATCAGAGCAATAGCTACCCAGCCAGGAACGAACGGTGTCTGCATTAGAGAGGGTATCTATAGTGGTAAAAGATTTTGAAGCGATCGTAAACAGAGTGGTTTCTGGATTCAGGTGCGCCAGCAAATCAAATAACTGGCTGCCATCAAGAGTCGAAGCAAAGTGCACCTTTAAATGCGCAGCTTCTGAGCGAGTGTATTCACGCAATGCCTGCGTCACCATCAGCGGCCCTAGGTCACTGCCACCGACCCCTAGGTTCACCACATCTGTAATACGCTTGCCAGAAAAACCCCGCCATACCCCGGATTGCACCTTGTCAACCAGCGCTGCCATCCGCTCCAGCTCAATATCCACCCCCTTTAAGTCAGCAGCACGTTTTTCTTTGGGCGTTCTTAAGGCTGTATGCAAAGCAGCGCGATCTTCACTCAGATTCACCTTCTCACCGTTAAACAGTGCATTAATACGGGCCGGCAAATCAACTTCAAACGCTAACTGTTCTAGTAGCTGCAAGACTTCCGCTGTTATCCGCTGCTTACTAAAATCGAGTAGTAGAGGTCCTGCTGTTCTCGTCATCACTTGAGCACGTTCAGGTTCCTGTGAAAACAAATCAGCTAAGGGTTGTTGGTGCTGAACCCTTGCCAGCAACTCTGAAAAAGCGCGGCGTTGAGTTAGTCGTTCCTGATGCATTGCTTAATGTATACCTATTGCTTAGACTCAAGCGCTACAAGCCTTCGATTGACCTTAAAGAAGCCTCTAACAGAGAACCTAAGCCCAGCTGTTTTAACACCCAGCAGCCTGTACTGAGATGGAGTTGCTTTCAGATTAGTCACTGCCAAAAAGATCGCGGGTGTAAATTTTTTCTTCGACATCGGCTAGGCTAGCTGAGCGGCGATTGGCAACAATAACATCACTAATGCGCTTAAACTCAGCCAAATCTTTGATAACTCTTGAATTAAAAAAGGTTTCTTGTTCCAAAACAGGCTCATAAACAACCACTTCAACACCCTTAGCCTTAATACGCTTCATTACGCCTTGAATAGCAGAAGCTCGGAAGTTATCTGAGCCAGATTTCATAATCAGCCGATACACGCCAACAATTTTGGGATTGCGCGCCAATATAGAGTCAGCTACAAAGTCTTTACGGGTCGTATTGGCATCAACAATAGCTTTAATAAGGTTGCTCGGTACCTGATCATAGTTAGCAAGCAGTTGCTTGGTATCTTTAGGCAAACAATAACCACCGTAGCCAAAACTGGGATTGTTATAGTGATCCCCTATACGCGGATCTAACCCAACACCTTCAATAATCTGCCGTGTGCTAAGGCCGTGGTGCTGGGCGTAGGTATCCAGCTCATTAAAGTAGGCAACACGCATAGCCAAATAGGTGTTAGCAAAAAGCTTAATGGCCTCGGCTTCAGTTGGATCGGTAAAAAGAGTGGGTACCTGTTCTTTAATTGCTCCCTCTTTAAGCAGGTTGGCAAAAACTTCTGCTCGCGCTGAGCGCTCACCAACAATAATTCGCGAGGGGTAAAGGTTGTCGTACAAGGCCTTGCCTTCACGCAAAAACTCAGGAGAAAAAAGAATTTTGTCCGTATTGAATTTAGTTTTCAAAGACTCAGTATAACCCACCGGCACGGTCGATTTGATCACCATCACAGCCTTAGGGTTAATGCTCAGTACATCCTGAATAACCGCTTCTACACTTTGAGTATTAAAGTAGTTAGTGCTGGGGTCATAATCCGTAGGCGTAGCAATAATAACAAAGTCTGCTCCCTGGTAGGCCTCCGTTTTATCCAAAGTCGCAGTAAGATCCAGTGGCTGGTTACTTAGATAATCCTCAAGGTCAGCATCTTCAATCGGTGACTGGCGTTTATTTAACTGCTCAACCTTGTCAGGTAAAATATCCAGAGCCACAACTTGATGATGCTGAGCAAGAAGAACAGCATTGGAAAGACCTACATAGCCAGTACCAGCAACTGCAATTTTCATAATTTTCCTTCAGACATACTACCAACCCGAGGTTTAGGGCCAGGCCTCGGAATGAGTAGAAAGGCGCGATCATAAATAAAGTCGACTCGACCTGCGCAAAGCTGAGCGGGTCGAGTAAGCGAGCGAATACTAGCATTCTTAAGCTTTGCTTGGCTAACCTCTTAACATCGAGCAGCAAGGCTGCCAAAATTGACAGCCTTGCTGGCCCGGCTAATCAGTTAAAAGTAGCAACTTTAAAAAGTTAAAGCACTTTTTCTAGGCGCTCACAAAGGATTTCCAAGGCTCTGACCCGAGCATAGCGTTTATCATTGCCTTCAATGATGTACCAGGGTGCATTAGGCGTACTGGTTCTTTCCACCATGTCGGCAACCGCTTGGGCGTAATCATCCCATTTTTCACGATTACGGTAGTCTTCATCAGTGATCTTATGCTGCTTATAACCTATCTGTTCTCTGGCCTTAAAGCGAGCGAGCTGCTCATCCTTATCAATATGTAGCCAGTATTTCAGCAGCACTATGCCGTGCTCAGTCAACTCTTCTTCAAATTCATTGATTTCCTGATAAGCTCTAATCCACTCATCATTACGTGCGTAGCCTTCAATACGCTCGACCAGCACGCGCCCATACCAGGTACGATCAAAGATCGTCATGTGCCCTGCACGCTGCAGGTGCCGCCAGAAACGCCACAAGTAATGGCGAGCATTTTCTTCGTCTGTAGGAGCCGCAACAGGAAGTACTCGATAATGACGAGCATCCAAGGCATGAATCATACGTCGGATCATGCCTCCCTTGCCGCCTGCATCCCACCCCTCCAGCGCCATAACCGTGCTGATTTTTTTCTTATGAGCCTTGCGGGCCAATTCATTAAGGCGACCTTGATAGTCAGCCAGTTTTTCTTTGTACTCTTTCTTTTCCAAAGACTTGGATAGATCGACAAAATCCAAAAGCGTGGTTGTATCTTTTTTAGCACTCCAATCCACCGCTGGGGAAACCAGCGTTTTGGGATCCACCTCCAGGCGTTTTTGAATCATATCTCTTAACAGGCGACCAACCGTTAGGCTGCGATAGCGTTGATCATAGCCTTCGACAATAATCCAGGGCGCATGACCAGTACTGGTTTGACGTAAGGTTTGCTCAGAGACTTCTCGAAACTGATCATAAACCTTGATGTTATCAAGATTTTTTTTGGTTACACGCCAAGCCGTCTTAGGGTCTTGAGCTAGGTTTTTAATCCGATTCTTATACTGCTTTTTACCCAAGTGAAGCCAAATTTTAATCAACAGAGTGCCGTCATCGACTAGCATTTTTTCCAGAGTATTCACGCGCGACAAATAGGCTTCCTGATCATTTTCTGTGATATTACCCTTCAAGCGCTCACTAATAGGGTCAGAATACCAGGAGCTAAAATGAATACCGATTTTTCCTTTAGGAGGCAAAGCACGCCAGTAACGCCAGAAATGGGGGCGTTCTTTTTCTTCATCGGTGGGCGCATCAAAAGCGGAGGTTTCCAAGTGGCGAGGATCCATCCACTCATGGAGCAGATTAACCATTTCACCCTTACCGGCACCATCAACACCCGAAATCAACAGCAGCACAGGAAAGTCAGCATCCAGCAATTTTTGCTGTAGCTCTATCAGCTCGACTCTTAGGCTTTCAATTTCGGTTTTATAGATGGATTTATCCAGGGTACGACCCAGTTCTGCAGCTTCAA
>SKIX01000091.1 GCA_007116195.1 Marinospirillum sp.
GCTTATATCCAGGGCTTTGAAACCGAAGGCATGCGTTATGTTGGCGGTGCTCTGGACTGGCTGACGCCCTTTACGGTTTTGACGGGGGTAGGCCTGCTGTTGGGTTATGCTTTACTCGGTAGCACCTGGCTGATTATGAAATCGGAAGGCTATATTCAGGATTGGGCCTACAAAATCACTCCACGTCTGCTGTTCGGTGTGCTGGTGGTCTTTGGTCTGATCGGCATCTGGTCGCCCTTCATTGATGACATGATCCGCGAACGTTGGTTTTCAGCCGTTAGCTTAATTTGGGTTATTCCGCTGATCACTCTGCTGTTTGCTGGCTGGATTCTTAGAGCCGTGGCTAAACGTCAGGAAGGCCTGCCTTTTATCGCCACCGTAGGCCTGTTTGTCTCGACCTTTATTTCTCTACTGGTGAGCAAATGGCCTTATGTGGTGCCACCCAACTACACCTTCTGGGATGCCGCCTCGGCACATGAGTCTCAGCTGTTTCTCCTGTTAGGTCTGTTGTTTGTGGTGCCCTTTGTCTTGATGTACACAGCCTGGACCTACTGGGTATTCCGCGGCAAGGTGAAAGCCGGTGAAGGCTATCACTGAGGTCGAGCGCAAAAGACGCAACCGTCACTGGTTGCGTCAGCTGGCTGCTGAAGAAAAAGCTGGCCTGCTGTTAACGCGTTTATTGGGGCTGGGCCAAGCCCTGGCCCTGATTGCGCAAATGCTTTTGCTGGCCTGGCTGGTCAGTGAGCTGCTGATTACGGGCCGTAAGCTAGACGATTTATTGTTAGCTGCCTTGGGCCTACTGCCGCTGATACTTGTGCGCAGCTTGTTTTTAAGTCTACAGGAGGTCACTGGCAACCGGGTTGCTAATCGTCTGCGCTTGCGGGTGCGTGAGCGGCTGCTAAACAAAGTAGCTCAGCTGGGGCCAGTGCGTCTAAGCGCTGATTCCCCTGCTGGACTTAGCAGTCAGTGGCTGGAGCAGGTGGATGCGCTGCAAATTTATTTTGCCCGCTTTTTACCTCAGATGACTCTAGCCTGGCTGACTCCCTTACTCATTTTGACGCTGGTGTTTTATCTCGATTGGGTCGCCGGCCTTTTTTTGCTGATTTCCGCACCTTTGATTCCTCTCTTTATGGCCCTGGTGGGTTGGGGTGCCGAACGTTTAAACCAGCAGCATTTTGTTCAGTTACAACGCCTTTCGGGACACTTTCTTGATCGTATTCGAGGTTTAACAACCTTGAAGCTCTTTGGTCAAACCCAAGCAGCAAGTGACGAAGTTGTTGCGGCGACTGAAAGCTATCGTCACTTGAACTTGCGTACGCTGAAGGTCGCTTTTTTATCTTCAGCAGTCTTGGAGTTTTTTGCCTCAGTGGCTATAGCTGCCGTGGCCATTTATATCGGCTTTGGGTTGCTGGGTTATATCGACTGGGGGCCTGCGGCCTCTATGACTTTGTTTAAGGGGTTGCTGATTCTGCTACTGGCTCCTGAATTCTTTCAACCTTTACGCACGCTGGCACAGCAGTACCATGATCGTGCAGCTGCTCTGGGTGCTGCAGATAGCCTGGTTGATTTGCTTGAGCGCCCGTTAGACAAGGTGGCTTTAGTAGAAAATCAAACCCTGGCTGCAACGGTGGGCCAGCGCTTGTCTCCCTGGATGCTGGAGCTGCAGGAGGTCACGCTGAGCTACCCGGAAAGAGGGCAGGTATTGGGCCCGATTAATTTGACCCTGGATCGAGGTGAGGCACTGATAATCAGTGGGCGTACGGCGAGTGGTAAGTCATCCCTGTTGCACCTGATTGCAGGGTTTATCCCACCCACTTCAGGCTATTTGCGTGTTGATGGCTTGCCGCCAGGTGACCGACCGCTGATCTGGATGCAGCAGCAAGCCTTTATCTTTCAGGGTACCTGGGCTGAAAACCTACGTCTGGCAGCACCCCAGGCTAACACCGCGCAGCTACTCGCTGCTGTGCGTCAAGTGGGTTTGCTACCCTTGCTAGGGCAGCAGCCTGAAGGCCTGGATAGTCAGCTACTCGAAGGTGGACGGAATCTTTCTGGTGGGCAGGCGCAGCGCTTGGTCTTGGCACGTGCGCTGCTAACACCCTCTCGCCTGGTAGTTTTGGATGAGCCTTCAGCCAGCCTGGATGCTGGTGCAGCTGAACAACTGCTGCAGTTGTTGGAAGAGCTGAAATACCAGGGATGTACTCTGGTTATTGCCAGTCATGACGAACGCTTTTTACGCTTGGCTGATCGCCACCTGCCTTTAACACCAGGAGGCCGTGATGCATCCACTTAAACCCTGGTTGAACTTGATACTGCAACAACAAGGTCGTCTTGGGTTGGGCGGCCTGCTGTTGCTGCTAACCTTGCTTTCAGCAGTTAGCCTGCTGGGACTGTCAGGTTGGTTTATTACCGCCACGGGTATGACTGCCTTAGCCTGGGCTGCAGGTCTAGCGGTTACCCTCGATATTTACACACCAGGCGGTGGCATCCGCTTATTTGCTTTAACCCGTACGCTAGGGCGCTATTTAGAGCGAGTGTACAACCACGATACAGTGTTGCGTTTGTTGGCTCGGCTGCGCCAACGCTTGTTTCTTGGCCTGACTCAGCTCGACCCGTTAACTTTAGCGCGTTGGCGTGCTTCTCAGTGGGTTAATCGCTTGATGACAGATGTTGAAACATTGGACAACCTCTATTTGCGTCTTTTAGCGCCGCCACTAGTCGCTTTGCTGACGGTTATGCTGCTGGTGGTATTTATCGCCCTGTTTCACTTGCAGGCTGCTTTATTAGTTGGTTTGGGGTTGCTCCTGCTGCTTTTGATTTCAACTTGGGGTATGGGTTTAGCAGGCCAGTCTACGAGTGCTCGTTTGGCTCGCCTCCAGGAGGAGGAGCGCAGCCGCCTGGTTGAGCATCTACAAGGACTGGGTGCTCTGCAAGCTAGTCATGCTTTGGTTGAACAGCAACAGCAGCGCTTACTCGCTCAGCAACAGCAACTTCAAGATGAAGCGCGTCTGCAGCGACTGATTGCTCTAGGCCAGGGGTTGCAGACTCTGATTCTGCAACTTCTGGTTGCCGCCTGTCTGCTGCTCTTAGCCAGTGCTTATCAGCAGGGTTGGATTTCAGGGCCTGTATTAGTGATGCTGCCCTTAGCTCTGCTGGCACTCCAGGAAGCCTTTCAAAATCTGCCCGCAGCCTTTGCGCACTGGGGGGGTACCTGTGCTGCCGCCGAACGCCTGAATCAAGCAAGTGGTCAAGCAGCCCCTGGTGCTGGGCACTCACCCCTACCTCAGTATCAGAGGATTCTGCTGGAAGAGGTTGAGGTGCATTTTGGACAACAGCCGGTATTGACCCAGTTCAACCTTGAGTTAAAGCACGGAGAAAAACTGGCCGTGCTGGCAACATCCGGTAGTGGTAAATCCACGCTGGCCTCCTTGCTGGCAGGGCAGTTGCAGCCGCAGCAGGGTCGTTTGCTACTGGTTGCTGCTGAACAGGCAACCGACTTGGCAGCAGTGAATGCTGAGGCCTGGTTAGACCACTTGGGTTATTTAACCCAGCAGACCGAGCTTTTTGCTGCCAGCCTTGCCGATAATCTGCGTTTAGCTTGTCCGCAAGCAACGGATGCCGAACTTTGGTCGGTGCTGGAGCTAGTCGATTTAGCAGATGAAGTGCGTCGTTTCAGCCGGGGCTTGGAGACCTGGGTCGGTGAAACGGGTCAGCAGTTGTCTGGCGGCCAGGCTCGACGGCTAGCTTTGGCACGCGTTCTGCTTAAGGATGCCCCTCTGGTGATTTTGGATGAACCCTTCCGTGGCTTGGATACGGAGACTCGCAATCGCTTGCGACCTAGGCTAGATGCTTGGTTGCAGGGGCGAACGGCACTTTTATTAGCACACGACCCGGACCACCTGCCCCGGGCGGATCGTCAGTGGGTTTTAGCGACCCCTGAGCGCCAGCTGGCCTTAAGTTAGATTGCAGGCTTTCTGGTTGGCAGGTTTTTTTGTAATGATGATTAAGGAGTAATTGATGAAAAAGTTAATTTGGGCATTGATGTTGGCTTTAACCTTCGCGGCAACCAGCGTTCAGGCTGATCAACAAAAAGTGACGGTGGTTATTAATTCTGATAGCCGCATGACTCAGGGTATTGCCTTGGTGTTGACGAATCAGATGCTGAATCAAGGAGCTGAGGTTAAGGTGCTCTTGTGCGATTCAGCGGGTGATTTGGCACTGAAAGCTGCACCTCAAGTTGAACCGCTTAAGCCCAATAATGTAACTCCAGAGCAGTTGCTGATGGGTGCGATGCAACAAGGCGCTGAAGTAGAGGTTTGTGCTCTTTACCTGCCCAATAAGGGTAAGCAAGCGAGTGACTTGAAAGAAGGTATTTCTCCAGCTCAGCCACCTGCAATTGCTGGTGAATTGCTGCAAGAGAATCGCAAGGTATTCGTTTACTAAAAAGCTTTGATTAACGAACGCGTTATAGACTGGCTTGATGAGCAGGATAAAAAATTTCAAAAAAGTCTTGCAAAGACAAATGAGATTGATTATCTTTAACTCATGGGCTGAGAGGCCCTAGCCAAAAACAGGTTGCGGTCTACAGGTTCTCAAGCTGTTTTAGGTTCTCCTCATCATCAAGCGAGTCTTGGCCGTCCCCTGAGGGGACGGCCTTTTTTTAGGTTTAAAGCTTAAAGTGTTCCACTTCACTTTGTAGTTGTGCTGAGAGGCGTGCCAGCTCTTCGCTAGCTGTAGCGACCTGTTCAGCTGCCAAGGAGGTTTCATCAATCGATTGGCTGATGTTGTGTACACTTTGATTGATTTCTTCAGCTACGCTGGATTGCTCTTCAGCTGAAGTGGCAATTTGTACGCTCATCTCGCGAATCGATTCAACAGCCAGGTTAATGGTTTCTAGTGCTGTACCGGCTTTTTCGGCTTTAATAACGGTCTCTTCACTTTGCGCATGACCCTGCTTCATGAGTTCAGCAGCCTTGTGAGAGCTTTCCTGCACGCGGCTAATACTGCGGTGAATGTCTTCGATTGAGCTTTGTGTTCGATTCGCCAGAGTTCGCACTTCATCGGCAACCACAGCAAAACCTCGTCCATGTTCACCGGCTCGGGCAGCCTCTATGGCAGCATTAAGAGCCAATAGATTGGTTTGTTCAGCAATGTTTTGTATTACATCAAGAACGGAAGTGATTTCATTACTGCTTTCGACCAGATCATCCATACCCTTGGCTGTGGTATTAATTTCAGTTGCCAGCTGGTTAATTGAGGCAACAACCTCTTTGACAATGGCACGCCCCGCCTCGGCTTCTTGATCGGCAGTTTCAGAAGCATCTGATGCCGAAGCCGTATGTCGCGCGACCTCAGTTACCGTTGCTGCCATTTCATTCATTGCCGTGGCAACCTGAGTCGCTTCCTCACGCTGATTACTGACACTGGTATTCGTTTGCGAGCTGGAAGCAGAAAGCTCTTCTGCAGCGGCAGCAACCTGATTAGAGGCTTCAGAAATACGATGCATCATTTGGCGCAGCTCGGTAACCATTTCTAAAAAAGAGTATAAAAGGCTACCTGGCGGTACGCGTTTTTTCAGTGCTTGATTAGAAGTAAAATCGCCTGCTGCTACTCGGGTTACGACCGCACGCACTTCTTCCGGGTCACCACCCAGCTGTTTCATAATGCGCTGAATGATATAAACAGCAGCTCCAGTGCCTAGCATTAACCCCAGAGCTAAAAGAGCCATCCCCGTAAGAATTGAAAGACTGGCTGCTTCCCGAGCCATTTGGCTCTCCTCGTCAGCGTATTTCTCAGCCTCTATGACCAGCTGCTCAAGCAGTCTGCCCATGCGATTGGAGTCTGGAACCATCGCTTCAACCTGTTGCCTGTAAAGGGCACGTGCCTGGTTAAAGTCGGCTGGGTTTTGCGCATTCAGCATTTGATCGGTTGAAGCCTGCAGGCGTGTGTAGTGCTCGCGCCAGA
>SKIX01000129.1 GCA_007116195.1 Marinospirillum sp.
CCCAGCATCGCCCAAGAACGCATCTTCCCTCGTGTACAAAGCAACCCCGACTATCTTGCAGCAAGAGACTATGCTCTGGTTCAAGGCTGGCATACTCCCGCGCGCTACGTTAACTTGGAAGACTTACCTGACGATGCCTTCACTGATACCAACCGCAATTATCGACTGGTTCAAAAAGCAGGTCACTATAACCAGCTCGGACGTGCCAAGTTTCGCTTATCCAATCAAAAAGCTATTTATTTGCATGATACCCCCTACCGCCAGGAATTTGGCCGTGAGCAGCGTGCTCTAAGTGCCGGTTGTGTTCGCTTGGAAGACTCTGACAGGCTGGTAGAGGCTTTGCTGGCAAGAAGTAAGACTTGGACCCCTGAGCGCGTAGCCGCTCTCTATGAACAGGGTGAAGAACGCTACCTGCAGGTGCGTCCACGCGTTGCTGTCTACTTGATGTATTGGACGGCCTGGACAGACCATCACGGACGTTTGCAGTGGCGAGAAGATATCTACGCTAAAGATAGCTTCAGCCAGCCGCAACGACTGGCATTAAAAAAACTGTCACCAAGCCATCATCAATGAGGACTCGGTGTTTTCGTACGTGGGCCAGCAAGCCAGCCTAAGCCCAAGTCATTCATAAACACACCGAGATGACCCACCACCTGATCGGTACTGGCACAAGCCAATGTCTTATCTAATAGTTGGCGGGCATCAGTGACCTTGACACGGCGGATGGCGGCTTTCACTCGCGGCAAGCTCGCCAGGTTCATAGACAGGCTCTGATAGCCCATGGCCAAAAGCAAAATAGCGCCTCCTGGATCACCAGCCAGCTCACCGCAAATACTAACGGGCAAACGAGCAGCATGGGCATCACGTGCAATACCAGCCAGAGCATTGAGCACCGCAGGGTGATAGCCGCTATACAATCCAGCAACCTTGGGGTTATCACGATCAACCGCTAGTAAATATTGGGTTAAATCATTACTTCCTACCGAAAGGTAGTCGACCCGCTCAGCCAACGCCTGAATCTGAAAAAGAGCTGCTGGCACCTCAATCATAGCCCCAACCTGCGGTTTCATAACCGCTAAGCCTTCACCCTGCTTTAATTCCACCCAAGCACGACGTATTAAAGCGCGTGCTTCTTCAACCTCGCGTACCGAGGTAATCATCGGCAACAGAATGCGCAGGTTATCCAGACCCAAGCTTGCCCGCAGCATAGCGCGCACCTGGGTTAAAAAGACTTCGGGGTGGTCCAGGCTAAAGCGGATGCCACGCCAACCCAAGCAGGGGTTATCTTCCTCTATAGGAAAGTAGGGAAGCGGTTTATCCCCCCCGATATCTAGAGTACGCATGGTCACTTCGCGTGGCGCAAAAGCGGATAGCTGTTGTTGGTAAAGGGCGACCTGCTCCTGCTCACTGGGAAAGCGTTCAGCCATCATAAACTGAACTTCAGTTCGATAAAGACCAACACCTTCAGCACCATAGGCCAGCGCACGCGCATGATCTGCCGCTAGGCCGGTATTGAGCAGCAAGGGCAATTGGTGCCCATCTTGAGTGATGCAAGGCAAGCCCGCTTCAGCGGCCAAGGACTCAGTAAGCGCTTTTTCTTCTTCAATAAACAGCTCATATTGACGCAGCAGCTTGTCGTCAGCATGGGTAATAACCTGACCACGATAGCCATCCAAAATCAGCTGCTGGCCCTCTAGCTGTGCAAAAGGCAGGTCGGTTAAACCCATCACAGTAGGGATGCCCATAGCCCGAGCTAAAATAGCTAAATGCGAGTTACTGGAACCGCGCACTGAAATCAAGCCAGCCAGCTTTTCTTTTGGCAGCTCACCTAATAAAGCAGGCGATAACTCTTCGCCCACCAACAGGGTTTTTTCTGGATATTCCCGCTGAACGTCACCACCGGCCTGAAGATAAGCCAGTACCCGACGTCCCATATCACGGATATCAGCCGCGCGCTCACGTAAATAAGAGTCTTCTACCTTCTCTAAGTACTTTACATGCCGCTTAACAACATAGGCCAAGGCCCCCTGAGCCCAGTGCCCATCTTCAATCTGCTTAAACACTTCGGCACCCAAGGACTCCTCATCCAGCATTTGCAGGTAGGCATCAAACAAGGCCTGTTCCTGAGCGCTCACACGGTTCGCTAATTTAAGGCCGACCGAGCGGATATCATCACGCACGGCCTTTAAAGCCTGGCGAAAGAGTTCTTTTTCTTCGCTAATGGACTCACAAGCCCGCTCAGGCACGCTGTCTAAATCAGCAGGCGGCATGATAACCACAGCCTGACCTATAGCAACACCCGGTGAAGCAGGCAGGCCTTCGAACACAGCGACTTCTTGCTGCCCTGAAGCCGTTTTGAACATCAGGCTGCCACTGGCCTGGGCATGAGCCAAAACTGCAGCTAACTGCGCGGCAATAGTGACGAGAAAGGCTTCTTCACCTTCATCAAACTTGCGCTTAATTTTTTGCTGAACAACCAACACGCCCAGCGCATGGCGCTGGTGAATAATCGGCACACCTAAAAAACTGTGATAACGCTCTTCGCCGGTTTCTGGCAAATAACGATAACGCGCATGAGCAGGTGCATCGTCCAGATTAAGTGGCTCCTCACGCTGCCCAACATAACCCACCAGACCCTCTGATGGCGCCAAACTGACCTGCCCTATAGCCGCCGCATTAAGGCCCAGGGTGTTCATCAGCACATAGCGCCCCTGCTTGGGATCCAAGAGGTAAACAGAGCAAACATCCGTATTCATCGCTTTGCGAACACGCCGCACAATAATAGATAGCGCCGTGTCGAGGTTACGAGCACTACTCACTTCTTGTACGATTTTTCGCAAAATATCCAGCATAGAATCCCCTAGGTTTCGCGCAGCATCCGATGCAAGCGAGGAGCAAGTTCTAACAAGGCTCGACGATAAACATCGCGTTTAAAGGCAACTACTTGACCCAGAGGATACCAGTAACTGACCCAATCCCAGTTATCAAACTCAGGTTTATTCGAGCAATCAAAACAAATTTGTGAGTCTTCACACCTTATCCGCAGTAAAAACCATTTTTGTTTTTGACCTATACATAAAGGCCGACTATTACGGCGAACCATGCGCTTCGGCAGACGGTAGCGCAACCAGCCCCGAGTCGCGCCCAAAACCTCAACCTGCTCAGGGGCCAGGCCTATTTCTTCTTTAAGCTCTCGGAACAAGGCTTGCTCAGGGGTTTCACGAAATTTAATTCCCCCTTGCGGAAACTGCCACGCATCCTGACCAAAGCGCCTTGCCCAAAGCAGCTGCCCTTGATCATTAGCGATTATGATACCAACATTAGGGCGATACCCATCCTCATCTATCACGCTGCGCCCTCAATAAAGTTTTCAACCTATTGTTCCACAAAGATTGAAAAGTATTCAAACTATCCCTGAGGTAAAATGTAAAAAAACTTAATTCCTCAGTAAATTCTGGAGCCTTCAATAGGTTTAGCCCTGCTTAGCCTAATAATACCCCAGCTGTCGGTGACTCTACCTCTACTGCAAGAAATTTGACCACCAGTCGCCGTCACCCTTAACCCAGCGCTTCAGCAAACTAGTGAAGCACAGGGCCGGTCAGCGACTCCCCTTAGTTAAATTGCTTTTTATTTGGGGTCACACCACAATTATTGCAGCAGTCAGTCAGCGGAGAAGCTTAGATGCAAGCAACACGATTGGAACTTGATGGGGTCAGAGGAGTTGGCAAGGTCAGCCTTGAGCTACGTAAAGAGCAAAAAGTCTATGCTTTTATTGGTGCTAATGGCATCGGCAAGACCAAAACGCTTGAGGCGCTTTTTCAGCTAGTATTTTTTAACAATACTCAGGTGGTCAATCTTAAAGGCCACCTGGGATCCAGCTTCCCCTTCAGTTTTTCCAGCTTCAAGTGGGGAGACAGCTCTTGTATTCATGCTCCTGCAAACACTGGCACCGTGCTTACAAATTGCCTGACCCAAAATAAAGACTCTTTTCCACACTCAAATGCCGTTATCTTTCTAGGCTCTCAGAACCGAGGTTTTGTTCACCACCAGAAGCAAACAGCTAAAGAGCTGGGTAGCCTGCAGGAAAGACGTAGCCGCTACCTGAAAGCGGTTATTGAGGGCATGAAAAATAACTTCACCCGTCTGAACATGGGTGACGGGATAGAAAACTGGTTTGTCAGTCTGGCTCAGTCTGCCAACCGTTTTCAGAAGAAAGAAGACAATCGGGAGGTGGAAATTGAAACCCTGCTCAAACTGCTGAACCAGATTGATCAGCGTATCGATTCTGAGTTTCTGGAGATTGATGGGGATGGCCGTGTCAGCCTTAAGGTCGAGGGCCAAAAGCGCCAGCTGGAACACTTGAGTAGCGGTTTTGCTTCACTGCTGAAAATCCTGCAAGCCATTATTTCCGGTTATGGTTACTTCACCAATGAAACCCAGCTCCAGAAAGTAAGGGGGCAGGTTTTTATTGATGAAATTGAAAGCCACCTGCATCTAGGCTGGCAGGCCAAAATCTTACCTCTGCTGAAAAGACTGTTTCCCAATACCACTTTTTATGTCACCACGCATTCTTCCATAGTGCTGGCACAGCTGAAAGAAGGTGAGGCCTACCGCCTGGAAAGAGACGAAAAAGGTGTGGTTCACAATCGACTGATTCCACAGCCCAACAAATCGGCTCTGGTCGATGTACTCAAGGATGCCTTTGAGCTAGATATCAACCAGCTCAAGCTTGACAGCTTAACGGCTGAAGGCCAGCAAGAAGCCAAAAGCCAGTTATTAAAACTGGTTAAACATAAGAGGGAGGCTTAACCATGACACGGAAGGTTCTGCTGGATGCCAATCTGCTGATTGCTGTTTTTGATCCTCAAGCAACAACTGAAAAAACCCGGAAGCAGGAATCAGAAAATCGGCTCATTGATTTCCTCCAGGATCCTGATGTAGCGCTGGTGATCACACCTTTAATTCGTTATGAGGTTCTCAGAGGCATCCCGTGGCAAGAAGCAAAAGATTACCAGCAGGTTCGCAGCGCATTGGATCAATTCACTGAACTGGATATTGATCAGTCCACAGCCGAACTGGCCGCCAATTTATTTCGTTTTGATCGCCAAATCAGCAACCACGACAAAAATCTGGATAAACGTAAATTAGATGCCTTTCATCTGGCTACCGCCAAATGCCATCAACTGGAACTGGCTTCGCAGGACTCAGATATTGCCAAGCTGGAATCTCTTTATTCTGAATTTTTGCAGGCTCAGCAGGCTTGGTCATGAACTGGTCTCTCGAAACCCTGGGCATTATCCATTCCTGTTATCAGGAAAAGTTCGCTGTTCCGCGCCAACCTGGGCTAGCACCTTCAGCAAGAGCAACCTTGGAGTTGCTGCCACCTTACAACCAACCAGAAACCGTTGAAGGCTTGGAAGGTTTTAGCCACCTGTGGCTGACCTTTGTGTTCCATGAAAACCTGGAAAAAGGCTGGAAGCCGCGAGTGCGACCCCCGCGTTTGGGTGGTAATCAGAAAACTGGGGTTTTCGCGACCCGTTCCACTTTTCGCCCTAACGGCCTGGGCCTATCTGTGGTTAGGCTAGAGTCTATCGATCTCAATCAGGGTGTAAAACTGCATTTGTCAGGAATAGATCTTCTGGATGCCACACCCATCGTCGATATCAAACCCTACCTGCCCTGGGCCGATAGCTTGCCAACAGCCCAGGCTGCTTGGGCACCCGAACCACCCGAACAGCTCAAGGTTGAGCTCTGCACCAAGGCTCGCCTACAGCTGGAAAAGTTACCTGAAAATCTTTGGTTGGAACACTTGATCAAGGAGGTTCTGGCCCAGGACCCCAGGCCAGCTTATCAGAAAAAAAAGCACGAAAGGGTTTATGGCGTACGCTTGGCCGGGGTCAATATAAACTTCACCTACCATCAAGATGGGGCAAA
>SKIX01000078.1 GCA_007116195.1 Marinospirillum sp.
AGAACCAGACCTGCTGGGAAGAACAGGAAGAAGAAAGTGAAAATGATAGGAAGCATTTTCATGATCTTTGCCTGCATAGGGTCGGGTGGTGTTGGGTTGAGCAATTGCTGAAGATACATGGAAACCCCCATCAAAATGGGCAGCACAAAATAGGGGTCTTTCATTGATAGGTCAGCGATCCACAGCATAAAGGGTGCATGACGCAGCTCAACTGATTCCAAAAGCATCCAGTACAGGGCAATAAATACCGGCATCTGAACCAGAATAGGCAAACAGCCGCCCATAGGATTGATTTTCTCTTTTTTATAGAGCTCCATCATCCTTTGTGAAAGCTTGGAACGGTCATCGCCGCATTCTTCTTTAATTTGTGCCAGCTTAGGTGCAACACGACGCATGTTCGCCATAGAGCGATAAGCGGTTGCTGATAACTTAAAGAATAAAAGCTTGATAACAACAGTCACCAGGATAATGGCTACACCCCAGTTGCCAACAAATCCATGGAACCAATCCAATAACCAGAATAGAGGTTGGGCAATAAACCACAGCCAGCCGTAATCAACGGTTAACTCTAGATGATCAACCAAGGCACCCATTTCACTTTGGATTTTTGGACCAATAAAAAGGGTCGCTCCTAAGGTGAGTGTTTCACCAGGGTTAAGACGCTGCTCCTGACCTCGGAAACCAACAATGTTATTTCCTGCACGATCAGTTCGTGTACTAAAAAAGCTGGTTTCTTGCTGGTTTGGAATCCAGGCGCTAATAAAATAGTGTTGCAAGAGTGCAGCCCAACCACCTTGTGAATACTCCTGGAAACCTGAGCGAGAGATATCGCGGAAGCTAACCTTCTCGTAGCGTTGTTCTTCTGTTGAAAAAGCAGCACCTAGGTAAGCACTCATACCTAGGAATTCACCTTGGCTAGGATCAGGTGAATTATCTCGTTTTAGCAAACCAATAAAACTCGGCTCCAGAGCCTGATCACTCTGATTGACTAGCTCATAATCGACTTGAACGGAGTGCTTACCACGAAAGAACGTAAAGACTTTAGCAACTTGAACGCCTTCAACTTCGCCGAGCAGACGAACTTCAAGCTGATCCTCTGTTTCACCGAGTTCGTATTCACTAAACTCAGGCTCTAGCTGTATACGTCTTGTATTTCCAAGGCCAGCCACATCACTTTGAACGACATAGTGACGTTGCTGATTATCTTGCAAAAGCACAAAAGGATTGTCTGAATCGACCCGAGCCTTATGGTTCAGTAAGGCAGCATAAACCAGATCACCACCACGCGGGTTGATACGAACATCTAACGTATCGGTGGTGACTCTTACTAGATTGGTTGCGGCTGCCACTGTTGCTGCAGCTTCTTCACTACTTTCTAGTAAATGCGCATCGGGATCAGAAAGCTCCAAAACAGCATTTTCTTCATCAAAAGAATCTGCAGAGCTTGAACGAGATGAAATTTCTTGAAATTCAGGTGCCTGAATTAAGTCTTCTTGCTGGGAAAAGTCTTCATTCCACTGAATAATCAGCAGATAAGTGACTATCGCCAGAGAAGAAAAGAGCACAATGCGTTTTACGTCCATGGGGTCACTGCCGCTTACAAGAGTTAGGGGGGTTGCGATAATGCTGAGTCAGACGTTTATTAAGCTGTTTCCAGGCCTGTTCAAGTGAAAGTTGAACTTCATTAGGACTGGTCTGAGCTGCTCCCTTAATTGCCAATACCACGATATCGACCTGAGGAAGCTGGTGCTGTTTGATACGAAAGGATTCGCGAAAAACCCTTTTGAACTGATTACGTCTTACTGCCAGCTTGACGTGTTTTTTACCTATGACAAAGCCAAGGCGAGTTTCTTGTTGGCGTCCGGGTGCTGCCAGTAATAAAAATCCAGGGCAATAGGCCTTGCATACGGAGTTTTCAAACACATAACGGAAATCCCCGGCGTTAAGTAATCTCAAACTCCGGGGAAAACCATAGCAGGTCATTGCTTAACCTAGCGCTTAAGCGCTTAGACGTTTGCGACCTTTAGCGCGACGACGAGCTAAAACAGCACGGCCGTTTTTGGTTGCCATACGAGCACGAAAACCGTGGTTACGCTTGCGTTTAAGAACACTGGGTTGAAATGTACGTTTCATGATTTGCTTTCCACAGGGTGAAGATGGATTAAAGGCTTACTGAATGCCGTTGGGCTTCAGCGAAGCTCCACTCATTCAAGAGCGAGGATTCTAGTGAATTCCTAGCAAAAGCGCAATTTTTCTCGACATTTATGCTTTATGCACCACAACAGTAATGACTATAGATTTTATAAAAGAACTATTACTACTATTATTATTAGCTTGGACAGTTTCTGTGCATAAGTCTATTTTTCACTTTTTAAACAAAAGGTTGTGAATAGAATAACTAAGGAAATTAGAGGTAGACTAGTTGCTTATTTCTGGCAGATGAGCTGTGGATAAATGCTTGTCTTATCCACATCGGTAGAAGTCGACAGTTTTCTTCCCCTGTTTTCTAGAACAAATCTTTGTCTTTATACACAGGAGATTTTTCAGCTAGAGACGGGTTAGCGCTCGGTTTGGCTGTGGATAACTAAGCTTTAAAAGGCTAGAATGGTGGAATTCGTTTGAGGAGTGTGCCTGTGTCCGTTGATGAGTTATGGCTTGAATGTCTCGCCGCTTTGCAAGATGAAATTCCTGCCCAGCAGTTTGCTACCTGGATTAAACCGTTACAGCCAGAGATTCAAGGCCGTAAACTGCACTTGTTCGCTCCCAACCGCTTTGTCATGCAGTGGGTTTCAGACAAATATTTAAGTAGGATTCAGCAGCTGGTCGAAGAGAAATCGACTGGGCAATTACCTCATGTTCACTTGGGTGTGGGCAGCCGTCAGCCGGTTAAACTGACCTCAGCGAGTGCGCCAGTGCAGGAAACCTCAAATTCATTAGTGAATCCTGTAACTCAGAAGCCGCCTGCAGACTATCAAGCAACCCTGCATGATCTTTCTGATGAGATTGGGGAAGTGGCGCCTGCAAATAATTTAGAGACTAAGCCGGTTAAGAAAGCCACTAACCGACCTAAGGTTGAAGGTAAGGGAGCACTTAAGCATTCTTCTACACTCAACCCCTTGCACACTTTTGATACCCTTGTTGAGGGTAAATCGAATCAGCTTGCTAAAGCAGCTTCTTATCAGGTTGCAGAAAACCCAGGTGGCGCTTATAACCCGCTATTTATTTATGGTGGCGTGGGGCTAGGTAAGACGCACTTGATGCATGCTGTAGGCCATCAAATTCTAAAGCACAACCCCAATGCCAAGGTGGTGTATCTGAACTCAGAAAGCTTTGTGCAAGATATGGTCAAAGCCTTACAGCTGAATGCGATTAACGAGTTCAAGCGCTACTATCGTAATCTGGATGCCTTATTAATTGATGATATTCAGTTTTTCGTTGGCAAGGATCGCTCTCAAGAAGAATTCTTCCATACTTTCAATGCCTTACTTGAAGGTGGTCAGCAGATAATCCTGACATCTGATCGCTATCCAAAAGAGATAGGGGTTGAAGAGCGCTTAAAAAGTCGCTTTGGTTGGGGTTTAACGGTTGCTATTGAGCCGCCTGAGTTGGAGTTACGAGTGGCGATTTTAATGAAAAAAGCAGAAATCGCTAAAATTGATCTACCTCAGGATGTTGCTTTTTTCATTGCGCAAAAAATCCGGTCTCATGTTCGTGACTTAGAAGGTGCTTTGAATCGTGTTATGGCTGACTCACGTTTCAAAGGCCAGCCCATCAGTGTAGAGCTGGTTCGTGAATCCTTGAAAGACCTTTTTGCTGTCCAAGATAAGCAGGTGGGTGTGGATAATATTCAGCGGACAGTTGCTGAGTATTACAAGATAAAAATTGCTGATTTGCACTCTAAACGTCGCAATCGTTCCATTGCGCGTCCACGTCAAATGGCTATGGCTTTAGCTAAAGAGTTAACTAATCATTCTTTACCGGAAATAGGCGATGCCTTTGGTGGACGAGATCACACCACAGTGCTTCATGCCTGTCGCAAAATTTTAGCCTTGCAAGATGAGAGTCCTGATATCCGTGAGGACTGGAAAAACCTTCTGCGCCTGCTAACTAGCTGATAAAGGATCAACTTATGAAGTTTACTGTTGCCCGTGAAACACTTTTGCGACCCCTAGCTATTCTTGCAGGTGTTGTTGCCCGTCGTCACACCTTGCCAATTATGTCGCACTTGAAAATTGAGGCGACTCATGAAGGTTTAGTTTTGACGGGTTCAGACTTAGAGGTTGAACTAACCTGGAAGCTGGGTTTGGAGCAGTTAGCTCAGGCTGGCAGTATTACTGTTCCTGCAAAAAAACTGGCTGATATTTGTAAGTCTCTTAGTGAAGGGGCGCTGCTGGACTTTGAAGTAACGGAACAAAGAGCCATCGTTAAATCTGGACGAAGTCGTTTTGTTCTACTAACGCTACCGGCTTCTGAGTTTCCTAATATTCAGGTTAGCCAGCTTGTACATCAGGTTAATCTTCCTCAGAAGGATTTGCTGTATCTAATTAACCGTAATGAGTTTGCCATGGCACGGCAAGATGTTCGCTACTATTTAAATGGCATGTACTTTGAGCTGCACCAGAGCAAGCTTAGAGCTGTAGCGACGGATGGTCACCGCTTGTCACTTACTGATGCTAGCCTCAATGATCAGCGTGAAGACAAGGTGAGCATGATAGTGCCAGCGAAAGCAGTGCACGAATTAGCTAAACTCTTGGATAGCGTTGAAGAGCCGGTGGCCTTTATTTTTGGTGAGCAGCATTTCCAGGTGAATACGGCTAATACAACTTTTGTGTCTAAACAGATAGAAGGCCGCTATCCAGACTACGAACGAGTGATACCTCAAGCAGGCGATAAACTTTTGCTTTGTGATCGCATCGAGCTGAGAAAAATGCTTTCGCGTATTTCTATTCTTGCTAATGAAAAGTTTCAAGGTGTTCGACTTAACTTAAGTCATAACAACCTGAGTGTTACAGCGAATAACCCTGAACAAGAGCAAGCGGAAGAGTCGATGGAAATCAATTACCAAGGTGAGCCCTTAGAAATTGGTTTCAATGTTAGCTATTTGATCGATGTACTCGACCATATTGGTGAAGAAGTAGAGCAGGTGCAGCTAGTTCTATCTGATCCTGCTTCCAGTGCTTTAATTCAAGCGGCCGGTGGCGGTACAGCCTTGTATGTTGTGATGCCTATGCGTCTTTAATTATCTATGACCATTCAGCGGTTGTTGCTTAACAATTTTCGTAATTTGCACTCTGCTGAATTACATCCTTCAGCCGGTTTAAATATTATCTGTGGCAAGAATGCCAGTGGTAAAACCTCTCTGCTTGAAGCCATTCACTTATTAAGTCTAGCCCGTTCCTTTCGTAGCAAACGCCTAGCCCAACTGATCGAGCATGATCAGTTGGCATTTACTGTTTTTGCTCAACTGCTTGACTGCCAGGGTTACTCTCTTTCCTTAGCAATACAGCGCCAAGCCTCCAAGGATGAAACTGAAATTCAGTTAAATGGACGCCGCCCCAGTCACCTGGTTGAGTTGACATCCCAATTACCCCTGCAGTTGATTAACCCCGATGCTTTTCGGTTGCTGGAAGGTAGCCCTAAAGAAAGACGTCAGTTTTTGGATTGGGGAGTGTTTCACGTGGAACCTAGCTTTATCCATGTTTGGCAACGTTTCCGCAGAGCTTTAAAACAACGCAACAGCCTGCTAAGGCATGGTAGAATTGACCCTTTGCAGTTAAGCCTCTGGGAGCAGGAGTTAGCCGTAACGGGTGAGCAGGTTACTCGCTTTAGGCAGGCCTACTTGAAGCA
>SKIX01000093.1 GCA_007116195.1 Marinospirillum sp.
CCATTGATGGCGACACTGGCTCCCACTTGCAAGCCTTGTCGTGTTTCCATGGGCAGCGCCAACCCCAGAGTAGTGAGGTTGTGTTTTGCTTCCAGGTGGGCCACCTCAGCCACGCCCTGTACGATTCCGGTAAACATTGAGGGATTATCCTTTAATAGCTAAGAGGTCTTTTTTCAACAGATGCACTCGATCACAACCAAAATACAGCTGCTCGGTCATGGTTCTACTCCAATTCAGTCAAGTTCCGGTTGTTCGCCGGTTAAAATAACATGAGCTTCCAGCAAGGCCCTGACCTGATCCTCGGCACGACCCGGGTCCAGGCCCAAAAACTCCAGAGCCTCTCGGTGTGTTTGCTGCCAGGCATCTGGGTCATCATACAACTCGACAGCTTCCAGCAGCTGAAAACTGACTTCTTTTTCGGCCACATCAAAGAGTTTCACCAGCCAGGCTTCCTGGGGATGCAGGCAATCGACATAGTAAGCATCATCCTGCTGATCATATTGCAGTTCACGAATCACCTCATCGGCGGCATAACCCTGCAGGTCCAAATCCAGCTCACTGACTCGCAAGAGACTGGCTTCATCTTCTTCCCAGCTCTCATCCGGCTGTATCAAGGCCTGCTTGATACGACCATCCGGTAAAGACCAGGCAATGCTGACTGGAAAGCTTTCTTCATCATCGGCAGCCGCTTCCAGGGCGATAAACGTCGGTAAACTCATGAAGGGTTTCTCATTAAAAAGGAATCCGGCAGGTTAAATAAACGCTGGGCATTGTGGCTGGTTTCCCAGGCCAATTGCTGGGGCGCCACTTGCCGCAGCTCGGCGATTTTTGCCACCACCCAGGGCAGCAGGCCCGGCTCATTGCGGCCTTTTTTGGGCTTGGGGCGTGCGGTTCGGGGCAGCAACCAAGGAGCATCGGTTTCAATCAATAAGCGATCCGCTGGAACCGAGGGCAGTAACGGCCAGAGGGAAGTCCCACGCCGCTCATCACACACCCAGCCGGTAAAACCCACATATAAATCCAGATCCAGATAACCAAACAGAGTGGCCTTATCACCTGTAAAACAGTGAACAACAGCGCCTGGAAGAGCATCTCGCCAGCTTTTTAGAATCGCTAGCATGCGCTCCCCCGCTTCTCGCTCATGGATAAATAAAGGTTTGCCAACTTCTGCAGCCAGCTCCAACTGAGCCTCAAAAGCCCTTTCCTGTTCTGCTGGGGTGGAAAAATTGCGGTTGAAATCCAGACCCGTTTCACCCACAGCCACTACTAGAGGGTTTTGCAAAAGCTCAACAACCTGGCTTGCCACTTCAGTGGACCAATCCGAAGCTTGATGAGGATGCACGCCAGCCGTCGTTCGTAGCCAGGCTGAGTGCTGCTGAGCCAGCTCAAGTGATTGCTCACTTACTTTAACATCTGTTCCAGTTAACAGGATTCCAGTCAACCCAGCTTGCTGAGCACGCTCCAGCACCGCTTCCCTATCTGCAGTGAAAGCTTTGTCAACTAGATTAACCCCTATATCAATTAAAGGGAAAAGAGGTTCTAAAAAGGGCGAAGCCAACATAAACTAAATAACCTGATCAAAAGTAGTCAAACTAGCAATTTTTCTCTAGTATGTCAGAAAATTTTTCTTAAAAAAGTTTCGGATAAAACAAGAGGAAGCGCCCATGGCTGGGGTTTTAGATAGTGTTGATTCCAGAACGCGTTTGGTTGGACAAAACCGCCTAGAACTGTTGATGTTCAGGCTGCATACCAACCAGTTGTTCGCCATCAATGTATTCAAAGTACAGGAAGTGCTGAGGCTGCCCAAAATGAACAGCCTCCCGGGCCACCACCCCCACATTGTCGGCGTGACTCACTTGCGCGGACAAGCAGTTTCAGTGATTAATCTCGCCCAAGCCATAGGGATGCCTCCCTTACAGCCGAATGAAGAAAGCAACTTAATCGTTACCGAATACAACTCTACTGTCCAAGCCTTTTTAGTTGGCAAGGTTGACCGTATCATCAACCTGAACTGGGAAGATATCATGCCTCCCCCTCGTACTAGCGGGCGTCAACACTATTTAACCGCTATTACTCGGATGGACGAAAAAATCATCGAAATTATTGATGTCGAAAAGGTGCTGGCTGAAATCAACCCTTACAGCATCCTGCTTGACCCTGCACAGCTTGAAGAAGAAATCGTTAAAGCTGCACAAGGCATGGAAATTCTGATGGTTGATGATTCGCCTACAGCAATCAGCCAAGTTCGCCAAACCCTGGAACCTCTAGGCATCAAATTACACACGGCAACCAATGGCAAAAAAGGATTAGAGCAGCTTCAGAGCTGGGCCGATGCCGAGGAAGATGTACCCAACAAGCTGCTCATGCTTATTACCGATGCTGAGATGCCTGAAATGGATGGTTACAGCCTAACAGCCGCAGTACGGGAAGATAAGCGCTTAAAAGATCTTTTTGTTGTCTTACACACCTCCATGTCAGGTAACTTTAACAAAGCCATGGTGGAAAAAGTCGGCTGTGACGACTTTTTATCTAAATTCCAACCTAAAATGCTCGCTGGCCTCGTTGAAACTCGCATTCGCCAGCGCGCAGGACTCCCAGAAGCCTAATGACCCTGTTACGTTTTGAAAATCTGCACCTAGCCTACAGCCACACTCCCCTGCTCAACGACGCCACGCTCATCCTCGAAGAGGGTGAGCGGGTTGCTCTGTTAGGCCGCAATGGCGCGGGTAAGTCCTCGCTACTGAAACTGGTGGCTGGCGATATTCAACCGGATGGCGGCAGCCTTTGGCGTAAACCAGGCCTTAAAATCGGTACTCTGCCTCAGGTCTTGCCCGCTGCGGATGACCGCGATGTTTTTGAAGTCGTTGCCGAAGGCCTAGCCGAAGCGGGTCGCCTGCTGGAAGAGTTTCACCACATCACCCACCTGCCCCCCGACCAGGTGGATCTCAAGCGCATGGATGAACTGCAACATGAGCTGGATGCCTGCAACGGCTGGGCACTCAGCCAACGGGTGGAACAGCTGCTCAAGCGTCTGCACCTGGAAGGAGAAACCAAAATGTCTTCTCTTTCTGGTGGTTGGCGACGCAGAGTGGCCCTGGCCCAGGCTCTGGTCAGTGAACCGGATCTACTGCTTCTGGACGAACCCACCAACCATCTGGATATTGAAACCATCCAATGGCTGGAAGAACAAATCAAAAGCTTCCCCGGTGCCGTACTGCTGATTACCCATGATCGTACCTTCATGCAGAACATCGCGACCCGCATGCTGGAGCTGGATCTGGGAGAAATCACCAGCTGGGAAGGCCGTTATCTGGATTTTCTAGACTACAAGGCCCATCAGCTCGAAATAGAAGCTCGCCATCAGGCTGCTTTTGATAAAAAGCTGGCACAAGAAGAAGTTTGGATACGCCAAGGCATTAAAGCCCGCCGCACGCGAAATGAAGGTCGAGTTCGCGCTCTTAAAGAGCTGCGTAAACAAAGATCTGAACGCTTGCAACGCTTAGGTAAAGCCGACATTCAGTTAGAAACAGCAGATAAGTCTGGCAAACTGGTTGCCGAACTCCACCAAGCTAGCTACAACTATGGTGGTCAACCTATTATCCAAGGGCTCAGCACCAGTATTCAGCGGGGTGACAAGATCGGCATTCTTGGACGCAATGGTGCCGGCAAAACCACCCTGTTAAAACTGCTACTGGGAGATTTGGAGCCACAAGAAGGCAGCATCAAACGTGGTACTAAACTGGAAGTGGCCTACTTTGACCAGCTCCGAGGGCAGCTAGATCCTAGCAAAACTGTACTGGACAACCTCGCTGAAGGCCGCACCAGCGTTACTATTAACGGCCGTGACAAGCATGTTATTGGTTACCTGCAAGACTTCTTGTTTACTCCTGAGCGCGCGCGCCAGCCCGTCAGTGCCCTGTCAGGCGGAGAGCAGAATCGCTTACTACTCGCAAAGCTCTTTGCCCAACCCGCTAACCTCCTGGTTATGGATGAGCCGACCAATGATCTGGATTTGGAAACCCTGGAGCTCTTAGAAGAGCTCCTGCTCAATTATCAAGGGACTCTACTGCTAGTCAGCCATGATCGAGCTTTTCTTGATAGCGTTGTCACCGGTATTTTGGCGTTTGAAGGCCAGGGCCAGGTCAAAGAGTATGTTGGCGGGTATCAAGACTGGATTCGCCAGGGTGGGCGCTTTCCAGCATTAGACGCACCTGGTTCTGCATCAGAAGCACCTGCCCAAACTGTCCCTGAAATACCGGCTTCTGAAACACCAGCCGTTGAGCCGCCAAAAGCGCGTAAGCTTAGCTACAAGTTGCAGCGTGAGCTGGAAATGCTGCCTGGTGAGATAGAAACCCTGGAACAGCAGATTGCTGAACTGGAAACCCGCATCAGTGAGCCTGACTTCTACCAGCAACCGCCGGATGAAGTCACGCAACACCTGGATGCCCTAGCGCTCAAGCAACAGCAGCTGGAACAAAAAATGGAGCGCTGGATGGAGCTGGAGGTTGAATAATGGCGCAGCCGGGTGTGTCGCTAGTCGTTCAGGTCGAGCGGACTTCTCGTATTGTGTTGAGTTGGTTTTGCTGCATCCGGTTAAAGGCATCCACGCAGTTTATGATTTCAGCACGCGCCTCTTTCAAGCTCGCATAACTGTTTTCTAATTGATAACAACGAATAGACCCTGGCTCAGTCCAAGGCTCTTGCAGTGGCAAGCCGCTCAACGCCTGATCTAGGTCTCTATACTGCTCGCTGGATACGCCATAAAAATAGAGAAACAGCTTTAGGTGCCCTTCTTTTGCCTTAGAGTCCAGGTGCAAGGTGATGTTGGAGCGCCCTTGCCAGCGCTTTGAGTAGAAGCGTAAAGCTGGCCCTAAACCTTCCCAGTAATCCATTGCTGACCTGACTTCAGCACCCTCTTCAAGCTGCTCTTTGATTAAATTCAGCATCTCATCAGCAGTCCAACTCAAATAGCGGTTTCTCAACTCCAGCAAGCGCTCTACGGAGTGAAAATTGTCTTTAAAAAAGTCAACGACATCATCTTCCAGATCCTGCTTCACCGTATGCTCCTCTAAATTGAGTAGGTAATCCTTGAGATAAACCAGCCACTTGTTATCTTTCGGCTCTTCAAGACGGCTGCCCAATTCAGCTCCTGGGGAGGATTCGCCAGATCCAGGGCTTCAAAAAAACACTCCAGAATTTGATCGCCCAAGCCATGAGGTTGATTCGGATCCATAAAAAACGCCAGCATGTCCGTGTTTACATTCTCGTAGTAGCCCCGACCACCGATCGAGAAGATCGTGGGTTCGGGTGGCTCTAAGAACATCGGCTCAGCTTTTTCAAGCAGTTGAAGCGCTAGCTTTTTATCCATCATGGTCACCTGATATTCTTGAATTCGTTTTGCAAAACTTCCCCTAGCTGCCCGAAAGCTCCAGGGTCCACCATACCAGTCCGTCAGCTGCTGCAAGCTGAATTGAAGACCGAGGCAGACTGAAATTCTTAACCTTACAAGGAGAGCCCCATGGCTTTTACCCTAACCGAAACACCTGACCAGTTACCCGAAGAACTTAGGACTCGACTTGATGCCACCCTGGGTTCAACGGAAATCCACTTTTTATCTGAGGCGGGTTCAAGAGAGCAATTGCTGGACAGCCTGCAAACTGCGGTGGTCGGTGGCAGCACACTCAACCTAGACCCGGAAGATATCGAAAGCCTGTTACAGGATACCCAGCGGCTTCTGGTCATAGATCTGGTGGGCGAGAGTCAACCGCTGACACAGCTGACAACTGAAG